>NZ_NEDJ01000070.1 GCF_002114285.1 Halorubrum ezzemoulense DSM 17463 | reverse complement strand
GATCTAGATCGTATATCATCTGGAGATTCATTCTATAATATTGTTGATGAAAAAATATTGGAGGTACGGCTTAGTATGTGAACTATAGGGGCTCACTCGACAGTTTTGTAGATTCCTAGTGTGTAGCAAAGAGGTCAGATAAACCAATCCTAAGAGATTCACCCGGCCGACGATCTCAGAGGTCAACGGTAGCGGCTCCACCGGAGTCGAGCAGAAACTCACACAGGTCTTGGAACGCCGTGACTGTTGCCCCTTCGAGAAGTACCCCGAGTTCGAGATATCGGTTGAATCCGTAGTCCGTCACGTTAGCACTGCCGACGTAGGCGGCTCGAGAATCGAACAGCATCACTTTTGCATGTAACGTGAACTGCGGATTTTCGCCATCTTGGCGTTGTTTACCGATCGGAGTGGTCTCTTCCCAGACTGTGTAATCGACGAGTGTAATTTCCGATGTGACGCCCCGTTCCGATGCTCGCTCCATGAACGACTCGATGACGTTGTGGTTATGTGACTCCGAATCCGCGAGATACCGCGTCACGATCGTCAACTCGACGCCACGGTCGAGCGCATCGAGCAGAACGTCAGCGAGACGACCAAGGCCGTCACCCTCGAAAAATGGCGATAGGAGCACAATCTCCCGTTCAGCGCGTTTGACTTGACTTGCGAGAGCCGAGAGCAACCCCTCCATGTCGAAAGAGGCAGGCGTCGACCCGCTAAATGCGGGGTCATCCGGAAACGTCACCAACGGCGTTACGTCCGTGGTGGGGACCCGCTGTTGGTGGGCAGCGAGCGTTCGAATCGACTGCTGTGTCCGCTCGAATATCTCTCGTGTTCGGGTTGGATCAACGCGACACTGGGTGTCTACCAGTTCAGCCTCGTAGGTCTCGCGCTGAATCGCCTCTACTTGGAGGAGCTGACGAAAGAGGTCGGTCGCTGCTTCACGACTCAGCTCCGTGTCTCGCGCTACTGCGGCCGGCGAAATCCGTTCGGATCGCCCAGAGGAAACCAGAAACATTCCCTCTAGTTCGTCAAGAAGCGGCTCCTCGTGATCGACGATGTCCGCGATGGTGAGCGCACGATCGATGATCGGTGGGTGTCTGGCCATTGATAAGGGGTGACGTGGAGTTAGCTACAGTCGCCAGAATCCTTCGATGTCCCGATCGGTGTTCGGTCGACTTCCAAACAAGTAGTCCCGACAGAGAACCTGGTTGAAATACGAACAACTGATCTCGCTCACGTGGAGACAGGAGAGACACGCCCCGTCGCGCTGTGAGCAGACCGGGTCCATCATACACTCGTTCCCGTGAGCACGGGCTTGCCCGAGGAGGTCGTCCAATTGCTGCTCGACCATCGTGGTCATGCCGCCGATATTGAACTCTTCGCGGTTGTTGGTGTAGATCACTAATGAGAGTGCGCGTGGGAAAAGGAACTCACTCAGGTTCGTTCGATCGAACCCACTGATCGTGCTCGCCTGCTTGAGCAGGACGTGAGAGAGGGTGTGGAGCATCTCGAAGACGTACTTCGTGACTTTCCCCTCAACGGTGTCGTCGGTGCTGGTCTCGAAGCGACCGTACTGATCAACCGGGTCGAGGTGGTTCAGCAGGAACGCCCACTGCTCTGCGCGAGAGAGTTCTTCGATGGTTGTCCGAGCACGCTCAATATCAGCGTCCGAGGGATCAGCAGGCAGTTCGGGAAGCGTGATGTCGCCACGGACAGCTCGCTCGTCGCTTGTCTCAGGAATGTTGACGGCTAGCCAGAGCAGCACTACCGCGGGGTCGAGATCAAACTGTGTAGCCTCTGTTTCCGACGTATCGACGAATATCGGTGTGCCGTCTCCGCTGCTCGCGTTTTGCGAGAAGGCGTTCAGCTTCGCCTCGTCTTCCTCGCGGCCGCCCCGGGTGTAGCCGTAGACGAACGTCTGGACCGGGAAGTCTTCGATCACACGCACGTCCTTCAGACCCAAGCGGTCGAGGTCGTCCGAGTACGTCGCGATCGTGTCTGCCTTGCGAGGGAATCCCTGTTGTCGGGCGTCTTCCTCCAAATCTTCGAGCGTGTGCGCTGTGAGTTCTTCGAGGCTGAGAACGTACTGGAGAAGCTCATCACCAGCATCGGTCATCTCGAAGGAATCGTCGTCAGCCTTGAGGTCGATTAGGTCCGTGATCGATTCACCAACGGTTTGGCTATCGATCTCTCCGTGCGCTCGGAGCCAGTCTTCCGCCTCATCGAGCGATTCGACCTCTTCTTCCGTCTGATATACCTCTATTTTCCGATCGTCATCGATCTCAGCACCCTCAATACCCTCGTCCATGTCGACAGACTTCAGCGGAGAGTCAGAGAGGCCGAGCTGTTTCGCGATAGCCTTCCGTGAGCCGTCCTCACTTCCGCGAAGATGACCGATACCCGACGCGTGTAGATTGACCGTGGTCAGGTAGTGCGGATAGTATGTCGATCCGGCCCGGTGGACCGTCGTGTACATCTTGTCGTCATCTGGGTCATCCGCGGATGGCGGAACGTAATCACAGTCACAGTTCTGAGAGTAGCTCACTCGGGTGTCCCAACCACAGATCTTACACCGCCAGTGGAAGTTTTGGGCACGCTGGCTGTCCTGCGTATCGAGGACGATGTGCTGGTCACCGTGATCCGGGCATTTCCGCGGATACAGTCGCCTGATCTCGCCACAGCTGTGAACACTGACAAACTGGTACTGTTTCAGGTCGCCATTACAGCCGGATCGGTCGCACTTCAGAGCCTGATTCTTGCCACTGAGGTCATCCGCAGAGAAGTACCCATGTGCCTTCTGGCAGCTTGTACAGTAGAAGGTTGTTGGGAACGGACGGGCCATAACTTCATCCGGTGCTGCGAAGTCGTAGTGGCCTGTTTTATTCGAAGTAAACCCCTGTTCGCCACCCTCCCAGTTTTTTGCCCGGGCGAAGACGCGGTCAACGATATACTCTCGGTCAACTTGACCGCTCGCGTCAGTCGTTTCGAGACGATTTACCTGCCAGATGCCACGCTTGTCGCTGTAGTCGAAGGTGTTCCCAGGAAGGAACTGATACAGGATCTGATGGCGGCTGCGTTTCATACTCATTGTAGGTCACCGATTGTCAAGCGTCTCGAAGATTTCGCGGTAGCGGTACTCCGACCGAATAGGTAGCTGTTCGTCGACGTCTCGGAGACTCCGCATCGGTGAACGCTTGATGCGTCCACTCGTCCACTGGTCGTCGTCAAGACGAAGTTGAGAGAGTGCCTCTTTCGTGAGATCTTCAATATCTCCTTTGAACTCCTCGTGGTCGTTCGGATCACCAAACATCCCAAGCATTTGCTGGCGCAATTCTCCTTCATCGACTGAGTCAGCAAACTTCTCAGCTTGATCACCGAAGTAGAGGTTTCCGGCTCCTTCGCGGTACATGTAGTGGTTGAGAACCAGTCCCATGAACAGTCCCGGATGGGTTTGCTTGACGCTGTTTTTTGCCCAGCGGTTGATAGGGACCGGTTCAACAAGCCTGTCGAGGAACGCGTGGTATTTCTCAAAGAAGTGGTAATGGCTCAGGTCACGCTCGCGGATAGGATGGGCGACGTTGTATACGAGACCCGGTCGCGATCGACCGGCACGAGAACTCGCTTGAATGTACTCCGCCGTTCCTCGAGGCATGCCGAAGAACGTCATCATGTTGAAGCGGTCGACGTCAACCCCATGAGCGATCATGTTTGTCGCCGTGATGGTGTTGAGCCGACTCGCCAGTAGCCAAGCAAGTGCTTCCCGGGTGTCTTCGGTGGCGCTGGCCCGCTCGCTGTCGAATTGTTCACTGCCGACAACCTCGTTCTCCTCGTCGAGGCTGTTCTCAAGCGTGCTGCGTAGAGACAGGACAGAGTCTGAGACATTTTCCTCGAGCACTCCCCGGTCGATGAGACGGTTGAGGATCTGTTTGTCGGCGTCTTCGTCCCACGGGTCCTCGACAATATCTAAGACCTCCATGATCGTCTCGAAGCCAGTTCCACCGGTCATACGCTCGGACGCCAGTGGCGGTCGGCCATCTTTCTGGAGATACGTATCCAGCTGAGAGACGATAGACTGGTCGAGACGGTCACCGTCCTTTTTCGATAACAGATAGGTGATGCTGGTGCTGTAGTAGCTGAGTAGGGCTAGCACTTCATCGATCGAGTCGGCCTCAAGTGGCGCCGTGGTATCCGACCCTTCGAATACACTTCCGGTCAGTACTTGATCCGGGTTTTCCAACGCTTCTCGGAATAGGTTCTGAACCTCCCGATGGTAGTAAAACAGGAGGTCGATGATGGAGTTGATGTGCGTCTTTCCGTGTGGAACCAACCCGATGTAGTACCGCTGTGTCTCCGCACGTTCCTGCGCGTAGAAGTTTTCGCGTAGGTACGGCCCAGGCGAAGGGAACCGTTCGGCCGGGCGCATGAACAGGTTATGAACCTGATCTTCGAACCCTGTAATCGTCGCCGTCGGCGCGATGACCTTTGTTGTCCCAGCCTCAACGAGCTCCTGTAGCTCGGCAACGCCAGTCTCGTAGTGGCCGTCGAAGCTTCCCATACTCTCTTCCAACAGGTGGAGCTCGTCCGGAACCATCAGCGACGGGGCCGGGTCGTACGGTTCGACGGGACGGGCCATGTCGCTAAACTCATCCTTGGCGATCGGACACCCATACTTCTCCGTACATTCGCCCAAGCTGGCAAACCCGTGAATTGGACACTCAAGGTCCATCTCACCCGTGATGAGGTGAGCAAATTTGCGCTGATAACCGATCGCGGTGATCTTGTCTATGGTACCCGCGATGATCGTCGGTGCGTACCGATAGAGCTCATTGTCGACAACGTGGACTGGGAGTTCTTCCTCAGCATATGGCTCACTGGAAGTGAGCGACCGAGACTGCCACGGACAATCGAAGCTGCTTGCAGTACAGCAATGCGTCAGTCTGTGGTCGTCTTCTGTAATTCGGACCTCGATATTAGAACCACAGGCCGGACAGCTTGGGACGACCTTGGCCTCGCGGCGAAGATCCTCTCCAGAGGGGCCCTGATACCGTTGATGATTATTGTTGTCGTAACCGGTGAGTGCGTTTGGGGTGTTTGCCTTCCCAACAAGATATCCCATCGAGAACGGGCGAGAGGGGTGTGAGCCGATATCCGACTGCTCTCGTCGAACCAAGTCAGCGTACATCACCGTCTCGGTCATACGTTGGAACTGCTGGAGCGAGAGGAGTCGAAGCGGGAACTTCGTCCACGCAGTGACGCCAAAGTCTTTCCCACGGAGGCGATCGAAAAACATGCTCCAGACAGCGACACCGAGGAATGCTTCGGTCTTTCCGCCACCGGTGGGGAACCAGAGAACGTCAACGATGTCGAGCGCTGAATCAGCATCCTCTGCGCGGTCCTCAGTTGAACCATTGCGCCAGCTGACCTCGTTCCACTGGTCGTATTCGCGGCTGGCCACATCCGGGACCTCCATGATGATGAATACCAGCTGAAAGAGCCGCCAGCCGGGGAACTCATGCATCCGGTCCATTGCTTCGTTCATCAACTCGAAAGCACGTCCGACGGTTTCGGGATGCTCCCGAAGGCACTGAATCCCGCGCTCGAACCGTTTAATCTCACGTTCGAAGGCAGCGCGGTCCTCATTGAAATCAGCCAGATCACCCGTTTCGGGGTCATCATCCCAGTCGTCTCGTTGGCGATACTGTTGTAGTGCGGCGTCGTACTCCTCACTGAGGTATCTCCGCATCTCGGTGGAAATATCGTCGAGAAGATCGAGGCCACCGTCGTCTAGGTCGGCCAACGTCTCAAATGTAGCATCGACGTTACGGTCTGCCGATTCGTAGACGAGTTGTCGGTACTCCGGGATGAACTGTGTCTCAAGTCGATTTGCGGTCGGCATCGCAGCAGGGGCCCGACGACCTGGCGGGATACCTTCTTCATTTACCTCTTGATCGTTGCGTTCAGGCGCGGTGATGGTACAATTTCGACCATGCCCCCAAAGATCTCTATTGTAGCGGAAATCCTCTGGAAGCGGGTCAAAGGTGAAAGGGACAAACTCGAGGTCCCCACTCGTCTCAAGTTCGAGACCCACCTCGAACAGTGTGGGGTCTCGGACGGTGTAAATCGCGTCTTCACGACTCTGAAGTGCCTCGTTCGCGATTTCAAAGTCGACGATGGTGCTGTCGTCATCGTTTTCCTCGTCAGCCATCACTTCCACAGCCAGCGTGGCGTGCCACTCTGGGAGTGCTGGTGCTCCCCCAGCAGCCCGCTCAGAGAGGTAATCACGAAAGCTCTCTTCATCCTCAAGCGCAGCCGGCGGGACAGTGTCATCTTCCTCGGTCTCAACGTAGAGATCGTAGTTTTCCCGAGCGTGGGTTCGGGCGCTGGAGAATGCTTTTTCGAACGCCTCTTGAGTACGGTCGCGGATGACCTCCGGAGTGTTTCGCGTCGGCGTCCGGAGTACATCCGCAGGGATCTTGATGGGCGGCACCTCAAGAGGAATACGTTCGAAAACCGGCAGGAGACTGTCGCCTTCGTCGTCATCATCTCGATCACCCAGTGCGACGAAGGAATCACGGTTTACCATCTCCTCATAACTGGGGTTAACTCGCACCCATACGCTTGCGTTAACAGTAAGCGTCAGCGTGTCACCTTCCTCACCGCCCCGGATACGCACGGTAGCACCGAGGCCGTTTGGCTCCATTTTTGACTGGAGATCATCGTCCGGATCGTCGAGTTGGTCCTCACTTTCAGGTGCTAGCGCACCCGCGAAGAACCGATCGCTCGGGAAGTCACGTTTGACTCGCTCGTCGATGTCACCACGGACTTGCTTCAACACCGTCTCACGAAGGTGCCGGGCAATGCGTTCGTCGTCGGCTGGAGATTCTTCCTCCAAGCTAATTCCAGTAGCCATGGTAGTTACTCAGTAGTCTGCTCGAGCTGATCGCCCGAGATGAGGGTCTGTGTGATGGCGGGACCAAGGGCGTTGATACCGAGGACTACAACTCCGGCTGACATAAGATCGGTGGCCACTGGTCACGACTGACACGAGAAGAGAACTGGGATTGGGGAATAGGACTCGTATCAGGTTGCGTAGAGTCTGATACAGACTCAGTGGTGTATTTTCGATGAAAAATACGATTGTCCCTAAATTTATCCTTGGTGACGATATAAGAGCGGGTATGCCAGAGTCGGTCACGTCTCCCAATTCTCCAGTGGAGCTGATTCGATCAGCTTCAGATGCGGAGCGTGACATTCATCGAGAGCTTCTCTTCGACAATATCGAATTTCTTATCGATGTATTGACTGCTGCCCATGCGAAGAGACAACGAATGGATCCGGTCGGGTGTGTGGGTTCGACACCTGAACGGCTGGCCCGGAAGCGAGACAAATACACTGAGACCTGCCGATATGCCACCATTAAGAGAGAGAAATCGGGAGACCAAGACCACTGCTCTTGTGGAGATCCGTTGTATAACAGCGATGATCCACTCGATACCGTCGCTGCCGTCGTACTGAGTGGACCAGTTGAATCGCCAGCACAACGGTTCTTCGAACGATGGTCGCGTAATGCAGTGCGTGCGCTACGGGAACAATACGGAGATTGGGAAGAGATCAGTTCGCTCAGCCAAGATTCACTCTCAGAAGTTCTTGGTGAGTTCGTTCGTGGGGGTGGAGTTGGACGTCAACGTATATCCCGTCTTCAACAGCTCCTAACTGCTGTTGAAAAAGCAGATTACACTGATGGGGTGACCCTCAGAGAGTTTTCTCGGGTTCAATACCAGACCTATGTGGATTTTCTCACCGAGATTCCAGGGATTCAGGAGAATGATGCGTGGTGGCTGCTTCAGACAGCTTTCGACAAGCCCACCTGGCCTGTAGACAGCCAAGTTGACAGACTTCTCTGCTCTCTCGGCCTCCTCGATCCCGCAGACCTGAAAAAGGAGAGAGGTCGCCGTCACCTCCTAGAAGACAAACTGATTGATCGGCAAATTGCCACGTTGTATCGAGCGCTTTCGACTCATGCTATCACTGCGGGAGGGGACGTATGTGGTGAGGCATGCGAAATCAGAAAATTTCTCCTTACGCACCGTCTCCGACAACAGAAATCGGAGCAAGAGGGACCGATTGCCGTGGATCTATTCGCAGGGGCTGGTGGATTGTCTTGTGGGATAGGGCAGACAGAATTCAATGTTCAGTGGGCAATCGACAATGACCCAGATGCCGTCGCTACCTATCGGTTCAATCATCCAGAGATTCCCCACGAAAACGTCGTCTGTGGGGATGTCCGAGAGGTCAATTTAAGCCAACGTATTAAACAGACAGTTGGTTCTCCTGACATACTCGTCGGTGGTCCGCCCTGTCAGTCGCTCTCACAAGCTGGATACCGTTCACGTCGAGCAGGCGATGAAGACTACAGTGTTCTCGATGACGGCCGCACAACACTCTACACCCAGTATGTACAGACTGTGGAGGAACTTCGACCGAAGGCCATTGTCATGGAAAACGTCGAGGGAATGGTCAATGAAGTTGGAGATACCGGGGTTCGGGTAATCGACTGGGTGATTGAAGATCTAGAGTTGCTCAGCGAGACAGGACTCGGTTATGATGTTGAATATCGGGTCCAAGACATGGCCGAATTAGGCGTCCCGCAGAAGCGAGAACGTGTACTCCTTCTTGGAGTGCGAGAAGATCTGGTAGAACAGAACTCATCGAGTACGTCGGAGTTACTAGATGATATTCCAGTAGAGGGGGAGACACAGGATATTCAGCAGGGTCTCTCTGGACTCCCGCGCCTCCGGAGGGGCGAAGGAGGACGAGTTCTCGCGGAGATCGGTCGAGGATCAAAGAGCGACTACGTAAATACGCACAATCTCGATTCAGGTACCAACCTCTGTTTCAACCACTTGGCCAGAGAACACCCGATGGAAAAGGACCGGATTCTATTTGATGAGGCACTAGAGCCGGGTGATACTGGATGGGATATTAAATACGGATCTGATGGTGAGTATGCCGAATACATTGAGTATGATGTCGGGACCGCAGAGAAGCAGCGATTTGGAGACAAATACCGGATGCTCCAGTGGTCTGAACCCGCACCGACAATTGTGGCCCATCTGGCTAAAGACGCTAACGGCTACGTGCTGCCGGATTACTATGAATATGGGTATCCTGATGAAGAGCGCGCTGATCCGTCTCGAAATCGTGGAATCACTCCCCGTGAGGCAGCGCGGCTACAATCGTTCCCAGATGACTACGTTTTTCTTGGACCGTTTACGAGCTGGTTTCGGCAGATCGGAAACGCAGTCCCGCCCATCGCAGGGAAGCGAATTGGACAAGTGATTGGGCAATTTCTAACCAGCACGGAGCAGCCAAACGTCGAGACCGATGCGCCACCAACGAACGAGGCGGCCTCTGATGATTGAATAAGGGTTTCATCTCTTTCTGGACGACTGACCTGACCTCTGAGCCGAAACAGATGGACATGCGATAGCGACTCTGCTGAAATCTTCAACTGGTGTATGTTTTTGGAGCCGTGCTGACTCGATGGAAACGCTGCTACTCCATGAGAGTGTGAAACAAGACATGGGGCGCAAGAGACCGACCTGTATTCCGTGCCTCAGAGCACGTCGTGCTGACTGGTCCGTGTGCGAAAGAAGCCGAGTCATGGGCGTTACAGCCCGGATGCCGCGCTCCGCGGCATCCGGGAAAGCCCGAATAGGTGAATCTCTGCTTCACGCACTGGCGTCCCGGGTGAACAAGCTATGTACCTCGGAATCGACGTCCACAAACGGTACGCACAGGTGGCAGTGATGGATGAGGCTGGGAAGATCGTCGAAGAGGTTCGCGTCGAGAACGCGAACCTCGACGACCTCGCCCAGCGGTACGCCGGCGCACAAGCCGTGCTTGAGGCGACCTCCAACTACTACCACATCCACGATACGCTGTCCGAACATTTGGATGTGACCGTCGCCCATCCGAAGAAGATCAATCAAATCGCAGACACCGACAAGAAAACCGACCGCGTTGACGCCAAAGAACTCGCGCGGATGCTCCGGTTAAATTCGGTGCCTGAAAGCTACGTTCCCTCCGAGGAGGTGAGGGAAGCCCGCGCACTCGTGCGCGGGCGACAGACATTGGTCGAAAACCGCACCAAATACGCCAACAAAGTCCACGGATTGCTCTCCGACCACGGAATTACCGAGGACGTGAAACCGCTGAGCGTGGAGGGACGAGAGTTCCTGCGGGAACTCTCGATCCCGACGCCGTGGGATGAGTTGCTTGACTCGTACCTCGACTTGATCGAGTCGCTCACTGAGGAGATTCAGAAGTTGGAGGAGACGATTGAACAGCGCGCTGGGTCTCTGAAGGAGACCCAGCTGCTGATGAGCATTCCCGGCGTGAGTTACTTCACGGCGCTGACGATCTACGCAGAGGTTGGCGACATCCGCCGCTTTGATCGGGACAAGGAAGTCGTCAGCTACGTCGGACTGAACCCGGTGATCCGCGAGTCTGGCGACTCGCGGATCGAGGGAAGCATATCGAAGCGTGGATCAGGCCGTGTCAGATGGCTGCTCGTCCAAGCTGCGAATACCGCCGTTCACACCTGTAACGACGAGTATCTAAGCCGGTTTTATGATCGGCTAGCAAGTCGGAAGAACTCACAGAAAGCAATCGTGGCAACAGCTCGGAAGGTGCTGGTATCGATTTACCACATGCTTGACCGGGGAGAGGTCTACGATCCACCGGGGGTGAGTGCGTAGACGAGGGAGCTGAGGGCCGCCGAGCCGGCGGCCCTCAGTGGCCGGCCGAGGCGAGCGTGAGCCACAGCTATCGCTAGACAGCGACCGCACCGCAGACACGTTCCGACCGCCTGCCGGCTGTGTCACCGCAGATCCTCCGACGGCGTAATCATTTTATTATCAGCCGTGGATTGTTCGGCCAGCAGCGTTTCCATAGGTGAATATAGAGCGTGGATGTGTCCTATGAGAAGTATCCACTTACCCATTCAAGCAGTAGAAACAGAATTACCCACAACAATCTCGCCGATACTAATTAATTATTTCTACCAAACAGTCTTAGCTCCGAACGTTCAGAGGTCTAACTCTCTCGATTCCAGTGGAACCCGTCCCGCAGGTCACTCAGACGGATTATCCGCCTCAGCCAATTCCTCATCTGTCTCTTCCGCAGGATCATTCAGAAACGTGTCTTGGTACTCACCGTCAACGACCCGGTGCGCACGGACCTCGTAGTTCAGATGCTCTTGGCCGTACTCCGACCGATCCGGCGGATCATCCACGTACCGGAAACACTCAATAAAGACCGTGCGTGGATGTAGCTTCTCACGCTGATTCAGTTGGATGACGTCCACAGTGTTCCAGACATCCCAGTCCGTCTCCTCAACAAAACGGTCAATCAAGTCGTCTAGATACTCTTCGCTGGCCTCGTAGTTAGCCGCTCCACCGAGTTCAGTATCATACGTCTCGTGATGCGGTGCCGGATTATCCAGTCGAGACGGTACCACCGGCGCCGACACACCGTGCTCATCTAATGTCTCCTCGACCTCTGCCCGGAGTTCATCATCAGCTCCCGGCGAAAGGATGATGCGATTGATCAGCGTATCCATATCGGCAGACAGGTTGACGTGAGACGGATTGTCCGGCCTGCTCTCGGGTGTCATCTCTTGGCCGTCCGTCCGGATTACCGGGTTGCCGCCCCGGTTCGTGAGCACCCGAAACTCTTGCTCGCTGTCGAACCTTCGATGTTTGTAGAAGTACAGGACGTACGGAATCCCGGTCGGCGTAAATTCTTCCTCGTAATCCAAGTACCGGACGATTCCCATATAGAGATCCTCTTGATCGGGCGCGATGATCTCCTCTATCTGGCGGTACGTGGTCTCGATCGCTACTCCTCGACCACCTGCGTACGTCTCCCAGATCTCTGGGTCCTCATCCGTCCCGAGCCGCCAACAGCTCGCGTAGTAATTCTCACGCGCCGCTTCACGCGCCTGTTCCATTCCGCTGGCAAGATCCATCTTCTCGCCATTTTTGAGAATCATCGATTCGGTTCGCTCCGAACGCTGCCTCTCGTGTTCACGGGCTGGTTTAGAGGCCTGGCCCTCGCGTTCTTCGTATCCCTCGGCTTGGCCGGCGCGGAACCCGTTTTCGAGTGTGTCGGCGAAATGTCGGAGGGGTTTGTAGCGCCGGATGATCATCTGGTCTGAGGGTATCATCCACTCGGTGTTTTTGCCGGTGACCGGGCGGCGGGAGGAATCGCCTGATGTCATTTCCTTTGAGTTATCCTGTTCACTACTTGTAGGCCACGACGATGAGGCCCGGTACGAACATTCGGCGTCACGACTTTCGGGGAAGAAAACCAGTCAAAGAGCGTCCCAAAAGGTAGTGGTTTACACGGAACTGCGATAACCTCCACTTGTTTAATACAGTAGCACGTCCTCGAAAACGTGAGCGAAAACGGACCCTCAGACGCAGCAATCTACGCCCGAGTTTCGACATCGGACCAGGACGTCTCTCGGCAGCTCGACGAAGCCCACGAACATCTGAAGCGTCTCGGTGTCAAAGACATCGAGGAGTATCCTGAAATCGTCTCCGGCGCCGCCGACACCGACACTCGCGAGGTGTACAACCGACTCCTCGACGATGTCGAGACGGGACAGTTCGACCTCGTGGTCGTTCACGAAATCAGCCGACTTTCTCGGCTCGGTCCGACTGAGATTCACGAGTTCATCCAACACTGCTTGGAACATGACACTGGCGTCGAGGCCCTCGATGTTGGCCTGAAGATCCATGTCGACGACGGCGAACTCCAGCAGACGATATACAGCATGGTCGCTCGGTTGATGGGTGACCTCGCCCAGATAGAACACCAACAAAAACTCCAGCGGATACGGTCAGGCGTCCGCGCCGCACAGTCTGCCGGAAAGTGGACCGGGAGGCCGCCAGCAGGGTTCGTCGTCGAGGACGGCTACCTCCGCGTTGATCCGGCCGAGTTCCTACACGTCCGGGAGGCCCTCACCCGTGTCGACCGCGGTGAGTCGTTCGCGACTGTCGCCGGCGACACCGGCATCGCCGAGTCGACGCTCCGGAGTCTCCACCAAGATCGGCGCGACCTCTACCTCGGCGGCGAAGCTGAAGACGACCGCGTCGACGAGGCGCTCACCGACGTCCGTCCGCTGGAGGATGTACGGGCCGAGGATCCCAACCTCGAAGAGCTGCGCGAACGCGTCGAGCGGTTAGAGGAGGCCACGGACGTCAACAACCGCTAGCGCCTCTACCCACCCCCTCAATCGGCTCAACGGTTTACCTTCCTATCAGACCGAGATATCTACACCTCTACTTTCCCACTTCTCTTCTACCTCATCTACTGATTTCTCGTTGTCAACCACGTCGGCTAAGTCGCGGAGGTACTCTACGATGTCATCGTTTTCTACGTCCCATCGCTGGTCCGAGATGGATTTGAGACTCGTCGCTAGCTCACGGGCTTCATCAGCCATGTAAGCTGCGTCAGTCTCGCCAATATCAACGATGACAGCAAACTCGTTGTCGGTGATGCTGAGGTTCAACGACGACACCTCGCCATCAATAATGCTGCTCGATACCCTGTCCTGAAGATCTGACTCATACATTATGTGGTCGATCCTGTCGGTACCATTTGAAATCGGGGGCATCGCAGGGTCGGAGCGGTCAACTTTCGACCGGGAGTCTGGTACTTCTTTGACCCGAGCTACTCTCCTGATGAGGCCTTTCGGCTACCTAATATATTCTGCTCAACGACCCGTGTCAGACACATTTCCCGACAGTTACGTATTGGATCGAACACGCGGGACTGCGCCGGGGTCGACATCCGGCGGGGAGGGCAGACTGGTATCGCTATTCGGGACCAGAGGGGTTATGCGAATGTGTGGGACCATTGGAGTCAGGGCCTGTCTTGGAACACTATTTCATTTCCCAGTTTAGACTACGTGTATAGTATTCATAACCCAATAAAGTCCGTAGCTTGGTGTAACTACACAGCTCAATCGGTTTGTTTCCCAATTATGGCCAAGCTTTCATTGTATTGCTTTACTTCTTCGTCACCTGTCTCGATGTACAGGCCCATTAGGAATGAAGCTCCTGGTGATAGTTTCACACCCTCCGATTTCGATGTGCGCGGTGTCTTATCACCCGAACTATCGTAGATTGCTATCTGTGATAGGTTTCCATTGTATTGGCTGTATACGGAGACTGGGTTAGTCCCCTGATTTTGGATAATTGCTAGATCATCAAACCAATACTTAGAGTGTAGACCAACTCCATTTGGATCTGTTCCTGCCACGAGATCATCTTCGGGACCAGGGATCCGGAAAGTCGCCACACGGCCACCCTCTCGGAGGTTTACCTCGCCTGAACGGCCAGCAATCCCTGTCGACGTAGCATCGATTCGGAGGTATGCTTCGCTGTCATCAACAACCTCCACCATTAACTCACGTTCCGCGCGTGTGCTGGAAAATGCGCCAGAGCCAATTAGGAGAGAACTAGCTAATCCCCCACTTATTGTTCCGAGAACTGTTCTTCTTTTCATAATTCAGTCCAGAATGATGTTTAGCTGAAGTCCGAAGTGTTACTCGTCGTGTCGTCTGCGTAGAATCCGATGTCGTCTGGGACATCTGTAATATCGGTCGAAGCGCCGCTCCCGAGTGAGCCGACATCGTCATTCAGGAAGAAAGAGAAGTGAACGTACAGGTCGTCACCGGGGCCGATGTCCTGACCGTTTAGATCAGAGCTGTTCCAGTAGCTGGGTGCGGGGCTTGCGGCGAACGGCGTAGTCCCCGAATTGGCACCGCTGTATTCGGAGTCAGTAAAGGAGACTACCATTGGACCATTCGAGGGGATAGTTCCAATACCGCCCGCAGCAGCTTCATCATTGGCTAACTGGAGCCGGATAGTCTCGGTGCCTTGGTTTTCAATCCGCATCACGTTCTGGAAGGTCGTGTCCGCGTTTGCATTCAGACCTTGTCCATTTTGACCTGAGTTGCTTCCGTCAAATTGTAGCTCAAGCGTGTTTCCAGTCTCCTCAGCGTAATCGCTGACAGACGCGTCAAGTGCTAAGTACGCTTCATTATCTCCTGCCACAGCGACGTTGATATTCCGTTCAGCGCGAACGCTTGTGAACGCACCAGTACCAACTGCGGCGGCCGATCCAGCTGCGAGCGCTCCCACTCCGGTAAGGAATTTACGACGTTGCATGGTTTTGTTTGGTGCGCCTTCTGTGACGCACTCGTGTCATCATAATGGCAGAGTCCCATATCGTATTGAGCCGCGTGAAAGCGCTACAATCAAGCCCTGAAATGTTCAGGCGCATCGTGAAGCCGATCTGACCAACTCTGAATTTATTCAATCAGAGCCTGAACCAACAACAGTATCCACAAGATAGTCTCCACGCACACCCTGAACGACCCCAACATCTCAAATATTACGTGCTATCCGAACGTGTGGAACCGGAGATGTACCGACCGGTTACCGGCCGGTTCCTTCGGAGCCAAAGAAGGGGTCCGTATCTGTGTACCCATCCGTTTGTGTTCGAGGTCCGCCTCAACCCACAACCAAAATGAACTTTACCGTAGTCAAGGGTGCTATAGAACGATTCACAGCTGCTGTTTACAGTTGAAATAGATCTGAATTAGCAGTTGGAAAGATCCTGCGTATTGACCGCCGAGAATTCTACCAGCTCAGGAGAGTGTTCCGATAGGCGTACGAGAGAGGGTGTCATAGAAGTCTTCTCACACCCACACAGGAATCGCTCAGTACAGGAGATCCACATACCGACACACAGTACAGACCTACCTACATTATGTCAGAAATCCCGGTGAGATACAGAGGTTGAAGTCAGTGTGAGAGATATTAACGCGCCTGAATAAGAGCGAACGGAGAATGACTCTCCCCAGATATTGGTCGTGAAGCGCGTTGACAATATCAAATATCGATACGACTGGTAGAACCCGCCTCATCGGCTGTTATCTGAC
Organism: Halorubrum ezzemoulense DSM 17463; assembly: GCF_002114285.1. GTDB lineage: Archaea > Halobacteriota > Halobacteria > Halobacteriales > Haloferacaceae > Halorubrum > Halorubrum ezzemoulense. The sequence goes on along the minus strand of NZ_NEDJ01000070.1, from coordinate 1,545 downwards.
CGGTGCCAACGTTCGAACCCAGTCGAGTGCCGTATCATGCTGAGTGACGTACTATCCGGTGTCGTCACACCGACGATACGTTGTTCCGTTCGATAGGGCTCGTAATCGCTTTCGAGCAGATTCAGTACCGGCGGTGAGGGGTGCTGAGTCGTATTCGTCTTCACGAAGGTCTGAGAGTCGTGGCACGGCTTGGGTCTTAATCTCCAGTGTATGTGGGTTAGCCAGATACGCCTCTGGGTTCGAGGGCAACGTTGTAGATGAATTCATTTTGCTCGGCTGTTCGTTTGGAACGGACGTGTAGGCGACTCCGGTGCGGGTGAGAGCACGCTGAACCGCACGGTCACGGGCACGGGCCAGTTGTGAATGGTCTTTGTTCCACACGACTTGTTCGACTCCGATGGTCCGCGCAAGACGACCTACGACGTCGGTTGGGTCTCCGTGCTGTATCACGATATCACCGCCATGGCCTCGGTACCAATCTCGAAGTTCATGAAGAGAACCGAGCATGAACGCGACTCCTAACCCGTTGGCCCGTGACAAAATCGCGTCATCTAACACGAACACTGGCACCACACAGCTATTATTCTGTTTAGCAGCGGTGAAGGCGGTCGAAAGCGCCGGATTCGGACTTGGCCGAAGCGTACGGCGGTGCCAATACAACTGCATACATATCCATAGGGAGTTTCAATAAGAAGGGTTGTGGCGCCCGTGTATAGAAACGATTCAACCTGTTTGATGGACCTCCCACCTCCCGACTTAGCACACATCCGTGTAAGACACGTGCGCTGTATTCAGCAGCGCCTCTGGCATATCTTCAGCTTTTGTCAGAAGTTACATGCGCGACACAGAGGATGCAGTCAGCAATGGAACTGCGTTATTTTCTCCGTTAAAATCCAGAACCAACCGATAGAACGTGCCTGCGCATTGACTGCCGAAAATTCTGCCAGTTCAATGAGAGGTTCAGCTACCTGTGCGAGATACAGGGCACGTATGTAGGAAACCACTATTTGGCTCACAACTGGTGCTGATCTCTTTTATAAGTATTTACTATGAAGATAGTAATTCACATTTCTCACGTGTACTACTAACAAGCGCGGATCGACAGCGATGAAATCAGATCAAATCTATACAAGTACACGTGTTCCACGAGAAAAAACGAGACAAGTGGAACAGAAAGAAGAGGCAAAGAAATCGCCAACGCTGAAATCAGATCAGATCTATACAACTACACGTGTTCCACAAGAAAACACGAAACAGGTGGAATAAAAAAAGGGGCGGAAGAATTATTCTCAGATAGTGTACTGAGCGAATCGATCTATCCTGATTTCGTCACTGCGACGTGCCACATTCGCGCTGTGTATTCATACTCACAGACATAAATACGTAAACACATCTGGGATTTCGACCCGGTCGAGTGCAGAGAGAGCAGCCTCACGGAGATCGTCGAGTGTGTCAAACAGGCGGTTCCCAAGTTCTTGATCAAGTTGTCTCCAACACTCTTCCGCGGGGTTCAGCTCCGGTGAACCCCGCGGTAGGTAACAGAGT
>NZ_NEDJ01000006.1 GCF_002114285.1 Halorubrum ezzemoulense DSM 17463 | reverse complement strand
AAAAAAAAAACTTACAGCCTGACGCCGCCGATATCCGGATCGTAGACGCCGGGCTCGACGGTGACAACGTGTCCCGGACGCAGTTCGCCCGCGCCCGACAGCGACGGCCTCTCGTGGAGGCTCACGCCCACGCCGTGGCCGGTGCCGTGGGTGAAGCCGGCCTCGCCCTCCCCGGCGTTCGGGTCGAAGCCGTAGGCGGCGAGTTCCGCCGCCGCCTCGCCGTGAACGGTCTTCGCCGGGACGCCCGGCTCGACCTCGTCGAGCGCGGCCTCGCGCGCGGCCTCGACCGCGACGTACGCCCGCCGCTCCCAGCCGCCGTCGCCGTCGACGACGAACGTCCGGGTCGCGTCGCCGTAGTACCCGTCGGGACCGCGGGGCGAGACGTCGAGCAGTACGATCTCGCCCGGCCGGACCGGGTCGTCGCCGACGTAGTGAAGGTCGGCCGCCGAGGGACCGGCGCCGATCACGGTGTTGCCCGCGTCGCGGACGCCGCGCGCGGCGAGGGCCGCGTTCACCTCGCGGCGGAGTCGCTCCGTCGTCAGCGGCTCCCCGTCCCACCGGAGCGGGGGTCGGCGGTCGTCGTCGGCCCGCCCGGCCGCCGTCTCCTCGCTCCCCTCGTCGACGGCCTCGCAGTCGGCGAGGACGGCCTCGGCGCGGGCGATCCCGGCCACCGTTGCGCGCTGGACGCGCCGGATGCGGTCCCGCTCCGCCGGCGTCTTTCGCGCCCTGGCGGTAGCGACCGCCTCCGTCGACGCCGGCTCGAACCCCGCCCGTTCGAGGTACACCGCAGCGTCGTGCGGAATCGACGCGGGCGTCAGGCTTCCTTCCCCGTCGCCGCTCGCTCCGCCCGCGAGATCCGCGGCGGCCGCGGCCGCGCGCTCGCCGGCGTGGTCGCCGACGCGCTCCGTCCGGACCTCGCGGGCGACCCCGTCGTGGAAGCCGACCTCGTCGTCGGTCGGCCCACCGCTCCCCGATTCGTGGGACGCCCGCGCGCTCGCGACGAACTCGCGTTCGGCCTGCTCGCCGAACAGGGCGGGCGCACAGAGGACGGCGCGGCCGACGGTGTCGGCGGTCGCTTCGCCCGTCGGGACGACGACCAGCGCGGAGGGCCTGTCCGGGCCGGCGAAGCGGGAGAGGTAGCGCAGGTCGCCGTCGAAGCGGTCGCCGACGGCGACGAACGCGGCCGCGTCGGCGTCGCGGACCGCCTCGACGATCGGTCGGAGGTCGGTCCGGAGCGGGCGGGGATTTTTTTCGCGGTCGGTGGCGGTCGCGTCGTCCTCGCTCACGGCTCGGGCTCTGGCACCGCCAGCTCCGCCTGGACCTCCTCGACGAGTTCCTGGGCCGGCTCCTCCCGGAGCTCGTTGAACAACAGGACGCTGATCGGCAGCGTCGGCGCACCGCTGATGAGGCTCTCCATGATCACGAGCCGCTCGCGGGCGCGGGACATTCCGACGTAGAAGACGCGGCGCTCGTTGTCGGTGAGGACGGGCACGGGACTCGTCGACTTCGTGAACTCCTCGACGCCGTCGACGTCGGTCGGGTCGTCGATGGAGGCCGCCATCTGCTCGACGACCTTCTCCGTGAGGTCGGTAGCGACGAACACGTGGTCGGCCTCGCGGCCCTTCGCCGAGTGGATTGTGCCGACGCGGACGCGGGTCGGGTCAGTGCCCTGGTACTCGCCCTCGAAGTACGCGCCCATCGACTTGCGCTGGAAGCTCGTTACCTTCCGGACCATGTCGTCGGCGCTGGCGGTGTCGGGCATGAACGGGATGTACTCGTCGAGCGTGTCGGCCGCGATGTCGATGTCGGCGACATCGTCGGAGTCGGCCGCCTCCTCGCGGTCGTCGAGGAAGTCGTAGAACTCCTCGCGGTCGTGGGTCCCGAACGCCGACTCCTGGAGCATGTCCGCCAGCCGCCGCGCCTCCAGCCCGGTGACCGGGTCGCCGGCCTCGGCCTTCTCGATCGCGCTGACGTAGTCCTGGACGCGGTCGGTCCACATCCGCCCGTCGGTGAGCATCGTGAACGGGATGCCGTGGTCGATGAACTCGTCGATGAAGTCGAACATCTGGTACCGGGCGCGGAACAGGCACATCACGTCGCCCTCGTCGTCCTCGACGGTGTACCGGACGTTCCGGACGAGCTCGATCATCGACGGCGACTCGATCGCCTCGACGGAACCGCCCTCCGTGCGCGGGTGGAGGTCCTTCTCCTGCCGCTTGTCGATGTGGCGGATCTCGGCGTTGACGACGTTGAGGATCTCCGAGGGGAGCCGGTAGGAGTTCGGGAGGACCACGTCCTCGTCGACGTCGGTGTCGAGGAGGAGGTCGGGGTCGGCCCCCTGCCACGCGTAGACGACCTGGTCGTCGTCGCCGGCGATGAGCACCTTCTCCATGTGCGGGCGCCACTCCTCGAAGACGTTGTACTGGAGCGTCGTGATGTCTTGGAACTCGTCGATGATCAGGTAGTCGACGCTGGGGACGAGCGAGCGCTGCGCGACCCGTTCGAGCATGTCCGCGAAGCCGACGAGGTCGTTTTCCCCCTTGTACGTCCGCCACGCCCGGATCGTCTCGGGGATGTCGATCCGGTCGTCGTCGGAGGGCCACGTCGGCGTGTACTTGTTCCCCTGCTGGGCGTTGGGGTCCTCCTCGGGCGGGAGCCGGACCTCCTCGACATTCCACTGGAAGGGCACGTCGTACCAGTCGGCCACGTCGCGCTCGGTGCGCTGGAGCCACTGCGAGGTGGCGATGATCTTGTTGCCGATGGTCGTCGACCGCGCGGTCCGGCGACCGGCGCCGCCGTGCTGGTCCTCGAACTCGATGCCGTACTCCTCGCAGAACGCCTCCTTGTCGTCCTCGCCCACCACGTCGCCTCGCGAGAGGTCGAGCAGCTCGTACGCCTTCGCGTGCATCGTGCTCACGTTCCCTTGGAGGCTGCGCGGGGAGATGTCGAGCCGCTCGGCGAGCCGTTCGCGGATCTCGGCGGCGGCCGCGCGCGTGTACGAGACGACGAGCACGTCGCGCACGTCGGCGCCCTCCTCGTCGAGGATCTCCTCGACGCGGTCGAGGAGCGCGGTCGTCTTCCCGCTCCCGGGCCCCCCGAACAGCCGCGTCACCGTGGTGTCAGTCATTATTACCTCCAGATTCCGGTTCTCCTTAAACGCCGTGGCTCGGTTGCCCTCGATGCGCGCGCCGGACCGCGGCGGCAGAGCGTCGCGTCATCGTCCGGTCGGTCCGTCAGCCGCTCCGCGTCGCGCGCGCTTCCCGCACGTCGGCGCCGTCGCGGACCAGGTCCTCGCAGGCCGGACAGACGCGGGGCCGATCGACCTCGTTCGGGGTGAACACCCGAACGTAATCTGTCGTGACGAAGGAACCGCAGTTCTGACAGGTCGGCATGATAGTCACTATCGAGTAATTCCACATAATACTACCGGGGGGTATGACGGAAAGAAAATTCGCGGAACGCGGCGCGCGTCAGTTCGGCCGCCAGTCGCAGACCGAACACGTCGCGGTTCCTTCCTCGTGGAGCGCACCGCACTCGGGACACTGGAGCTTGTTATAGGATCGCTCCCAGCCTACGATCTCCGTCTCGTGGCCGCGGTCGGAGAGGAACTCGTCGAACACGTCGTCGTCCGAGCTGGGTGCACTACTAGACATGCGTGTCATCGTATGCCACACCAATATATATGTCTTTCTGCCGTTCTCGTCGCTGCGAATTACGCGGACAATCGATCAACAAGAGATACAAAAAGAGTCGAAACCAAACATCAGGGCAGACCGAACGCCGCGGGCGGAAGCGTAGCGTCGCTCACCACGGCTCGTTTTTGACTCCGAGCGCGTACGCGCCGACGTTCGTGACGACGTGGAGGACCGGAGTCATCACGAGGACGACGGCGAGGACGCCCGGTGTGAACGCAGCGAGCGCCCAGTCGGTGTCGACGAGGAAGACGAGCCCCAGCGCGCCGACGACGAAGTCCAGCTGGTCCAGACCGGGGAACGCGGCGCCGCGCTCGCGGCCCGAGCGACGCTTGAGGAACGAGGCGCCGATGTCGCCGCACATCGCGCCGAAGGCGAGCGCGAACGCCGCCGGGAGCGCGAACGTCGGCAGGTCGCTCCCGAGCGCCGCGCTCGCTGGGGCGGCGAGCGCGTTGAGCGCGAGCGCGAGCAGGACGCCGACGAGAGTGCCGACCGCGGTGCCGCGCCATGTCTTCCCGTCGCCGAGCAGCCGCGCCCCGCGCCACTCGCGGCCGCCGTCGATGGGGCGTCCGCCGCCGGCCAACACCGCGGCGTTGTTCGGGACGTACGCCGGGAGCATCGCCCAGAACGCGGTCGCGACGAGCGTACCGATCATGTCCCCACGGGCGGCGCGCGGCGTGTTATAAACCCCGGATCCGTCGCCGCCGGTCGCCGCACCGCACACGCGATTGCGGTCGTCGCCGCCGACTCGACAAAGGTAAAGTTCGCGCCGGCCGGAACGCTCAGTATGATCCCCCCAGTCGCTAGCCGGTTCGTCGCCGGCGAGAGCGTCCCGGCGGCCCTCGACCACGTCCGCGCCGCGAACGAGGACGGCGTCGCGGTCATTCTGAACCTGCTCGGCGAACACTACGACGACCCCGCGGACGCCCGCGCGGACACCGACGCCTACCTCGGGCTGCTCGACGACATCGCCGACAGCGGCCTCGACGCCTGCGTCTCGGTGAAGCCCTCGCAGATCGGGATGGACGTCTCGACCGACCTGTTCGAGGAGCACTACCGAGAGATCGTCGCTCGTGCCCACGAGGTCGACGCGTTCGTCTGGTGCGACATGGAGGACGCAGACACCACCGACGCCACCCTCGACGCCTTCGAGTCGATCGCCGCCGACTACCCGTGGAGCGTCGGGCAGTGCGTCCAGTCGAACCTCAGGCGCACCGCGGACGACCTCGACCGCCTGATCGACGTTCCGGGGAAGCTCCGGCTCGTGAAGGGGGCCTACGACGAGCCGTCCTCGATCGCGTACACCGACAAGGCTCGCGTCGACGAGGCGTACCGCGACGACCTGACGACGCTGTTCGAGCGGCGCGACCGGGGGATCGCGGTCGGCAGTCACGACCCCGAGATGATCTCGCTCGCCGACCGGCTCGCCCGCGACCGCGGCGCCGACTACGAGGTCCAGATGCTCATGGGGGTCCGCGAGGACGCCCAGCGCGACCTCGCCGCGCAGGGGGTCGACGTCCACCGGTACGCGCCCTACGGCGACAAGTGGCTCTCGTACTTCTACCGCCGCGTCCGCGAGCGCAAGGAGAACCTGACGTTCGCGGCGCGGGCGGTGCTGGGGCAGTAGTCGACGCGACGCCTCGCGACCTCGCCCGCGCCGCCGGCGCGTGGAAGCCCTCTTAAGGATTGCCGACACATACCGATCCGATAGATGTCCACGTGGAAACGCGACTTCGCCAGCGGGCTCATCGTGCTGGCGCCGCTCCTCGTCCTCCTGTTAGTCCTCCGCTGGATCTACCAGTACATCGCCTCGATCCCGCTCATCGAGGGGCTCCAGCCCGAGGTCATCCCGGCGCCGCTAGAGCCCGTCTCCCGCGTCGTCATCGCGTTCGCGGTGTTCGCGACCGTGGTGCTCGCGGTGGGGTACTTCATGCGGACGACGCTGGGTCGGCTGGCGGAGTCGGCGGTGGACGACGCGATCAACCGGATCCCGGCGCTCCGAGTCGTGTACAACGCCTCGAAGCTCGCGATCGAGACGGCGATCTCCGGCACCGACGAGCTACAGAGCCCGGTGTACATCGAGACGTGGCCCGGGATCCGGATGACCGCGTTCCGGACGGGGAAGAAGACCCGAGACGGAAAGATCGTCCTGTTCATGCCGACCGCCCCGAACATCACCACCGGCTTCGTTATCGAGGTCGAACCGGACCGGGTCGAGGAGACCGGCGAGACGGTCGAGGAGGGGATGACGCGGGTCCTCTCCGCCGGATTCGCCGAGTCCGCTCATCAGGTCCCCGTCCACGAGGAGGCGCCCACGGAGGGCGACGGTGACGGGACCCCGGGCGGCTTCGGACGCGTCCGGACGGACGGGACCCCGAGCGACGGCGAGGGGTCGGCGACCGACGGGAGCGGTTCGAGCGAGTAGCGGCTCGAGCGGCCGGCAGTTCGAGTGACTAGCGGCTCTTCGCGCGCGGCGATTTAAAAAGATCGAGAGAAAGCAGGCGAGGCGAGCTACAGGTAGGTGAACCACTCGTCGTGGTCGTCGGTCCGCCGCTCGACCAGGTCGAAGAACGCGTCCTGAAGCTCCTCGGTCACCGGGCCGCGGCTCCCCGAGCCGATCTCCGTGTCGTCGACCGAGCGGATCGGGGTGACCTCGGCCGCGGAGCCGGTGAAGAACAGCTCGTCGGCGGTGTACAGCTGTCCGCGGGAGATGACCGCCTCGTCGTGGACCTCGTAGCCGCGCTCCTCGGCGAGGGCGATCACGGTGTCGCGGGTGATCCCCTCGAGGATCGACTGTGCGGGGCCGGTGGTGTATATCTCGCCGTCGTTGACCATGAAGATGTTCTCGCCCGGTCCCTCCGCGACGTTCCCCTCCTTATTCAGGACGATGGCCTCGACGTAGCCGTTCCGGCGCGCCTCCTCGCCCGCCAGCATGGAGTTGACGTAGAGCCCGGTCGTCTTCACGTTCGTCGGCACCTGCGAGGAGGCGTGCTTCCGCCACGAGGAGACCATCACGTCGACCCCCTCCTCGAGGGCCTCCTCGCCGAGGTACGCCCCCCACGGCCACGCGGCGAGGACGAGGTCGGTCGGGCAGCCCTTCGGCGAGACGCCGAGCGAATCGTACCCGTAGTAGGCGATCGGTCGGACGTACGCGGAGTCGAGGTCCTGCCGATCGAGGAGTTCGAGGGTCGCCTCGGTGATCTCCTCGCGCGAGTGCTCGATGTCCATGTCGTACATTTTCGCCGAGTCGAACAGCCGGTCGAGGTGTTCCTCCCACCGGAAGATCGCCGGCCCCTGCTCGGTGTCGTAACAGCGGACGCCCTCGAACACGCCGCTCCCGTAGTGGAGCGCGTGGGTCAGAACGTGGGTCGTCGCGTCCTCCCAGTCGAGGAACTCCCCGTTCTTCCAGATCGTGTCGACGTCCATCTCGTCGAATCCCATACTCGGTAGTTGCGGCCGGCGGGCTTAAAACTGTGACAACCGGTCGGGGTTGTCGGGACGGACCGAGTTTCGATTCCTCTGACGGGACAACGACAACCACTTACAAAGCCCCAGCCGCTCGGCGAAACAGAGACGATCCCGACACGAACACCGCCAGAGCCCCAGCCGTGAGGGCGACGTACGCTCGCTGCGCGCTTCACTCGGTCGCTCACTGCGTTCACTCCTTCGTTCCAGTGCTTGCGTCGCCTACGTCGCCCTCACGGCTGCCCCTTTGAGTCCCACCCCGCACCGCTCCGTACAGCACCTCTCACCTCCCCAGCCTCGTCAGTCGCCCCCGCTTCGCTCCGGCGACTGACTCCCTCGCACGCGCTGACTCGCGGTCGCCGAGGGCGACCGCTCGCAGGCGCGCGCCGACAGTAGCGGCGGTCGATTATTTCAGCGCCTCGACGAGGGCCGCGCCCTCGACGTACGGGATGTCGCGGCGGGCCGCGTAGGCGGCGGCGTCCGCGGGCGAGAGCGCGTCGCCCGTCTCGTCGTCGAGCATCTCGCAGACCACGGCGGCGGGCGCGGCGCCCACCGCCTCGGCCATCGCGAGGCCGAGTTCGGTGTGACCGGTGCGCCCCGAGAGCCCGTCGCGGTCGCCGCGCAGGACGTGAACGTGACCCGGCGCGCGGAACTCCGCGGCGAAGTCCTCCGGGCCGTACCCGCCCGGGTCGCCGCGGACGCGGCCGGCCGCGTTCGCCACCTCGGCGATGGTCTTCGCGCGGTCCGCGTCGGTGATCCCGGTGAACGTCTCGCGGTGGTTCACGGGCAGCGAGAACGAGGAGCGGTCGTCGTAGTCCGGGTCGTCGTCGACCGCGGGGTGGTCGAGCGCGTCAGCGAGGAACGGCAGGTCGAACGCGTCGCCCACCGCGTCGCTCACGGCCACGCAGATCAGGCCGCCCGCGTCGTTGCGCATGTGCGCGACCGCGGCCTCGTCGACCGCGCCCGCGGGGTAGACGATGTCTGTCTCCCCCTCGCGGTCCGCGAAGTCGTGGACGCAGACGGGGTCGCCGGCGCGGAAGGCGTCAAGCGCGCGCTCGACCGCGTCGGCGTCGTCCGCGGGCTCGGTCCCCTCGGTGGCGTCGGCTGATTCAGCTCCGCCCGCGCTCGCCTCCGGGTCGGCGTCGACGTCGGCGCGCATCAGGCGACCTCCGTCTCGGCCGCGACCGATCCGGGCTCGTCGGCCCGGCTCGTCGGCTCGACGCGGACCTCCACCGCGTCGCCGTCGGCGAGGTCGAGCGCGTCGCGCAGCCGGTCCGGCGCGATCAGTTCGAGCTGGTCGTCGTCGTGGTGGGTCCGATCGGGGACGATGGCGTGGACCTCCTCGTAGCGCTCGTCGCCCGCGACGAGGGTGACCCCGTAGCAGGTGGCCGCGCCGTAGGTGCGCTCCTCGCTCTCCCACGCGTCGATGGGCACGGCGTCGATACCGGCCATCTCGCCGCGTCGGCGGACGCTCTCCTCGGTGAGGTCGACGTTGAGCGTGCCCGGGAACGGGTCGTAGCCGAGGCGCTCGCGGAACTGCTCGGCGTAGCCCGAGAGCGTGATGTAGTGGCGCCCCTCGCCCATCCCGCCGGTGACCGACCCACGGAGCGAGAGTCCGACGTCCGACTCGAACAGCCGGCGGTAGTCGGCGTACTCCGCGCGGAGCGCGGCTTCGCCCGCGTCCGTCACGCGGACCCACTGCCCGTCACTGACCACGTCGCGCTCGACGTAACCCGCGGATTCGAGGGTCTGGAGGCGCCGAGAGGCGGTCTGCGTTGAGGCGTCGAGCCGGTCACCGAGCGCCGCACACGACACCTTCGTCTCGGAGAGCCCGCCGACCAGCCCGACGTGCTTGAGGGCCGCGAGCGCGGCCGAGTCCACGTCGGTGTCCGCGTCGGTCGCCGTCGCGTCTGACATACCTTACAGTCGGTCGTCCGCGGGCAAAAGAGTAACGAATGTGGTACGCATCTCAAAAACGTTATGTGGTCGTAGAGCCGACCAAGAACCGTAGGATCAAACAGTTCGCCCGCTGGACATGTAACCCCGTCGGTGCCGGCCGGCTTCGCGATGTTTCGGTTCCTCGACCGAACCGATTCGGCCGCCGGATGCGAGCGACTCCCGCACGGGTCGTCGAAAGGTAAGGTACAAATACGAACGGCGATTGATTCGTCATGAGGGCTCGTAGATCAGTGGCAGATCGCTTCCTTCGCAAGGAAGAGGCCCGGGGTTCAAATCCCCGCGAGTCCATGTTTTCCGCCGCGAGCAAGGTCGCGAGCGGCGCAACCCGCGCAGCTCGCTCGGTCCCGTTCGTTGATCCTCACGAGACCCCTGTGAGCCCCCTCGACTCCCGTTTCGGTCGTTCCGACCCGGTTCGCACGCTGGATCTCTCCCGTTGGAAGCGATTAAATACCCTCGGCGAATCCGTCGGCGTATGAGCGTCTCTGAGATACTCGAGGGAACCAACCTCACGCACCGTCAGATGGGGGTAATCATGGTCGGGTGGATCCTGTTGGTCTCGGTGATCGCCGTCGGTCTGCTCCTGTACACGTCGACGCTATAACCGGCTTCCCGACCGGTCCGGCGGGCGCGGCCCGAGTGCGAGGCGCTTTCTGCGTCCCGTCAGACCTCTCGGAACAGCGTTCGTCGTCGTTGTCGTCGTCCGCCTTGGGACGCCGCCGACGCCCCGCACTCTCGGCAACCGCGGCGGGTACCCCCGGGGTTATGAACGGACCCGCCGAACCCGCGACTCACATGGACGCCGCCGAGCGACGGATAGTCGGATTCACCGCGGGATCGCACGGGCTCGTCCACACATACGAGCTGTCGATCCCCATCCTGTTGACGGTGTGGGTGGGTGAGTTCTCGACGACGGCGGCCGCGCTCGGCGTCGTCGTCACGCTCGGCTACGGGCTGTTCGGGGTCGGTGCGCTGCCGGGCGGTATCCTGGTCGACCGTTTCGGGTCGAAGCCGCTCATCCTCGCCTGCCTCGCCGGGATGGCGGGCTCGTTCCTCGCCGTGAGCCTCGCGCCGACGCTCCCCGTCCTCGCCGTGGCCGTCGCGATATGGGGACTCACTGCGAGCGTCTATCACCCCGCGGGGCTGTCGCTGCTCTCGACCTCGGTCGACCAGCGCGGGACCGCGCTCGGCTACCACGGGATCGGCGGGAACCTCGGGATCGCGCTCGGTCCGCTGGCGACCGCGCTGCTGCTCTTGGCGTTCGACTGGCGGCTCGTCACGGCCGCGCTCGCGCTCCCCGCGGTCGCCGTCGCCGCGTACGGCGTCACCGTCGACGTGGACGCGGCGCTCTCGTCCGCGGACCCCGAGCCGGGAGCGTCGGCCGCCGACGGGGGTCCGAACGGGGACTCGACCGGCGGCGCGAGCGGCGAGGTCTCGCTGTCGTCGGTCGCGACGGACACTCGGATCCTGATCGCCGGGGGGTTCCTGCTCGTGTTCGCGTTCGTCACGTTCAGCGGGCTCTACTACCGGACGTTCCTCACGTTTCTGCCGGACCTCCTCGGCGACGTGCTCGGCGGGCTCGTCGACCTCCAGTTGGTCGACCCGGAGAGCCCGTACGCCGATCAGTTCGACGCGGGACGGTACCTCTACGTGGCGGTCCTCACGGTCGGCGTGTTCGGCCAGTTCCTCGGCGGTCGGATCGCCGACCGCGTGCCGCCGGAGCGCGGGGTGATGGCGCTGATGGGTATTCTGTCCGCGCTCGCGCTGCTCTTCATCCCCGCGACGGGGACGATCGCCACGTTCGTCGCGGTGTCGCTCGCGCTCGGCGTCGCGCTGTTCACCGTCCAGCCGCTCTCGCAGGCGACGGTGGCGGCATACTCGCCCAGCGAGGCGCGCGGCATCTCGTTCGGCTACACGTACGTCGGGATCTTCGGGATCGGCGCGCTCGGGTCGACGCTGGCCGGAACGATACTCACCCGGGCCGGCCCGTCGGAGCTGTTCGTCGTGCTGGCGATCATCGCGGCGCTCGGCGCGGTGTCAGCGACGGCGGTGTCACGCTTTGCGACGCGACGGGCCTGATCCGGGGCGCCGCTGGTCAGTCCGCGCCCCCGTCGCGGTCGCCTTCGTCCTCGGCTGAGTCGTCGTCGCGCGCCCGTTCGCCGGAATCGTCGTGATCGTCCGCCCCGTGGCCGTTCGCTTCTCCTCCCCCGTCGTCCGCCTCGCCCTCCCCGTGGTCGCCCGCTTCTGCCGCTTCGTCGTCCGCCTCGTACTCCTCGTGATCGCCTCTTTCCCCTCCGTCGTCCGCATCTCCGTCGTGCTCTCCCTCCGACTGGACGTCGATCGTGACGGGCCCGCTGTCGGTCTCGGTCGCGTCCGGATCGGCCTCCGTCGTCTCGCGTCCGGCTTCGTCGTGCTCGAACGGCTCGTCCTCCGCCGACTCCATCTCGCTCAGTGCGTAGCCGACGGCGTAGCCCGTCGACCCGCCCAGCAGCGCGCCGATGCCGGCGCCGACGGGGCCGCCCCGAGCGCCGAGGACCGCCCCGGTGAAGCCGCCGACCGTCGCCGCGCGCTCCGCGTCGCGCTCGGGATCGCCGGTCGGTTCGAGCGGGTCCCCTTCGTGCCGGTCCGCGTTGTCGTGGTCGTGTGCGTCCATACCACGCTTTGCGGCCGCACAGGTCTATATCTCTCGCCGCTCAGGCGGTGTGTTTCGCTTCCTCTGAATCCTCGACGATCTCGACGCCGCGGTTGTTGACCGCGTAGGGGTCGAGCCCCTGTTCTTGGAGGAACTGCTTGTACAGCCGCTCTGCGGTCTCGCCGTCCTTTTGCTTGTCGCTGGCGTGGTCGCAGAGTTCGACGAGGGTCTCGGGCACGTCGTTCTCGTGGACTATCCAGTGGTTGATCGTGTCCGACAGGCGGCGGATCGGCGAGGTGAAGTGGCCGTAGATGTCGAAGTTGAGCGCGTGGTGGCCACCGAACGGGTCGTTCATGTACTTCGCGCGCGGCATCACCTTCAGCACGGCGCGCTGGATCTTGTTGAGCTGGCGCTCGGGCGACTCCTCCAAGGCGGCGTTGACCGCCTTCCGGGGGTCGTCGCCCCACGCCTCGCCCGGGATGGAGACGCCGTCGAGCTCCTGGATCTCTTTGAGCGCCTCGTTCCACTGGTCGGGGGTCGGCTGCGGGTGGACGCGGTACATCGCCTCGACGCCGCGGTCCCACATCAGCGTGTGCGTCACCGCCTTGTTCGCCTTCAGCATCGACTCCTCGATGATGGTGTGCGCGCGGTCGCGCCGGGGATTTAAGACGAGCGAGCCGTCCGCCTTGCGCTGCTCGTGCATGCGGTCGGCGAGCTCGAAGGCGAGCGCGTTCTCCTCGCCGAGGGGGAGCGAGGGGTCCTCCAGCCGGTTCTCGCACTCCTTGTAGGTGAGTCGCTCGTCGGAGTTGATGACGGACTTGTAGATGTCGATGTCCTCGAAGGATAGCGTCTCGTCGTCGATCTCCATCTCGACGGTGTGCGCGAGTCGGTCCTCGTTCGGGACGAGCGAGCAGACCGTCTCGGCCAGCACCGGCGGAAGCATGTGGATCGTGTAGTCGGGCAGGTAGACGGTGTTGGCGCGCTCGACCGCCTCCTCCCACATCGCGGTGTCCGGGGTGACGTAGTGGGTGACGTCGGCGATGTGGACCCACAGCCGGTAGGCGCCCTCCTCGCGTTTAATCGAAATCGCGTCGTCAAAGTCCTGCGCGTCGACCGGGTCCGTGGTCCACGTAGTGAGGTCACGGAGGTCCTCGCGCTCGTCGATCTCGGCCTCGATTTCCTCGTAGACGCCCTCGGTCCGCGCCTCCGCCTCGCGGAGGACCTCGCTCGGGAACTCGTCGCGGATCTCGAACTCCTCGAACAGTTCCTCGCGCTTCTCCGCGAGTCGGTCCGCGAGCTCCGGCGTGATCGTCACGGGGCCCTGGTCCTCGGCGGACCCGGGCTTCGGCTCGTCGTCTGACATACCTCCACCAACGCGGGTCCGTTAGAAAGGCCTGTCGGGCGGGCTGACGGGGACTCGATCCGGCGACGGGGCTACCGGTCTCGGTCGCGGTCGCGATCGGAGCGCCGCCTGTCCGACTGGCCGCGGTCCGAGCGCGCACCCGATCTGTCCTCGTCGGTGCGGTCACCGTCGCCGCTCGTCACCGCCTCGACGTAGCGGTCGAGGAACTCCTCGTCGGTGAGCCCGTCCGCCTCGATGGAGCGCAGTAGCGATTCGAGCCCGTCGCGGGGCTGGTGACAGATCTCGTCGTCGCAGTCGGCACAGAGGTACTCGAACTCCTTGTCGCGCCGGCTCCAGCGGTCGCCCTCCTTGTCGTACTCGCGGGCGTCCTCCCGCAGCACCGAGTCCCCGCACGCGATACAGACGACCGTTCGCCGGTCCCGACTTCCCCGGGAGCCCCACATACCGCGCATCTCGTTCCCGCCCCACTTAGCGTTTGGTGCGCGGCCGACGCGCGTTCGACGCGGGTGGGACTCGGGATGACCACCCGCGGCGAGTTCTCGCTGATCATCGCGACTGTCGCGGTCACCGGCGCGAACGCGGGGACGTTCGACCCGGCGCTCGCGGGGACGATCAACGCGTTCGCGGTCGGCTACGTCCTCGTGATGGCGGTGCTGGGCACGACGCTGATGAGCTACTCCGCGCCGTTCGAGTCGATCGCGACCGCGTGGCTGGACCGCGACGGAGCGGACGGCAGTGGGGTGAGTGGATAGGATTTCGGCGCAGCGGGCGTTTATTTATAAACAGTCGGCTCTGTTGAAACACTGTTCTTCAGATACGTTTTCGCCTGAAACAGCCGATCGCTGAAGAGTGCGAACGTATCGGCTATTCTCCGCTACGGCTGCGCTCGTGGACGTAGCTGAAAATCAGGCTGAGTGGGACGGCTATCCAGATCGTCCACACGACCACTGTCAAGACGGTAAGGGGGTACAGCTCGAAGAACGCTCCGAGGAACTCGGTGAGCGAGGTCGGCGGGTCGGCCCCCACGTACGGGTTCAAAACCTCGTAGCCGTACACCGGAGCCAGTAGCAACCACACGGCAGTCCCGGCGAGGTAGTTCCCGACGACCGTGACCAGCGCTGCGACGGCCCTGTAGTACGGGACACTTGACGACAGGAAGCGCCACGTGAGCGCCCCGACCACGAATCCCGTGGCGAGGTACACCGGGATCGCAGACAGAACCACCCCTGCGGAAGCCGCCGTACCCGAAACCAGCGTACTCACCGGAGCAAACACGATTCCACCGGCGAGGACACCGGCCGCCATACTGTAGCCAGCCCCCACGTCTTGTCGGTCTCCGAGCGGCAACCGTGACGGTCCGTATCGACCGTACAGCCGCACAACTCGGTCCAGCCTGGCTACCATGACACTTACCCCCTGATAAATCGTATCTGAACGTACTTCGTTCCGCCGGCTGGACAGTGGCTCGCTGTCCATCTCCTTATCTGGGGCAGCCTCGACTCCGGGATAGACCAGATACACAGGTAGAACAGTCTACTCGCCGAATAATCGAAGACAGCTCAGTCGACATATTTCGACTCTGTACTTGGCGAAACCGGGTGAGTACATGTTATTTGTCGAGGATTTCAACAGAGCCAAATAGCCGATTTCAAACCGGTGGCGAACACCTCCAAAGCCCCAGCCGCTTAGTTATAAACAGTCGATTGCTGATCGACCGATGAAACTGCCAAAGTCCCCGTCGCTCGTTTATAAATAACTGACTGTGGATCGACAGCAAACACTTCTAAAGCCCCGGTCGTGAGGGCGGCGTACGCTCGCTGCGCTCCTCACTCGGTCGCTCACTTCGTTCGCTCCCTCGTTTCGGTGCTTACGTCGTCTACGCCGCCCTCACAACTGCCCCTTTGAGTCCCAGCCCGACCGCAACCGCCCCGCACCTCACGCCGCCCCAGCCTCGTCGGCCTCCCTCTGGTCGGCCGACTCCCTCGCGCGTGCTGGCTCGCGGCCTATCGGCCGCTCGCAGGCGCGCGCCGACCGCCAATTTATAGGCGTCCCTCCTCGTCTCAGCTGCTGTTTATAAATAGGTCCGGCGCGCTCGACGCCTACTCGGTCGCGACCGGGCCGCGGCCGACGACGTCCTCGACCGCCTGGACGAAGTCGCTCCGGCTCTCGAAGAGGGGGACCTCGCTCTCCGCGAGCACCTCGTCGAGTTCTCGGGGGCCGTCCGGCGTCCGGAGTTCGGCGTCGCCCTCCTGTTCGCGGACGTCGCTGCGCGTCGCGGGCCAGGTGAGCCGCGACGCCACGCGGGCGACCGGCTCGCCGGCCACGTCCGGCCCGTCGCCGAGTTCGACGGCCGGCTCCGCTTCCGCCTCCTCGTCTTCGTCCGCATCGGTGTCGCTCATGCCCCGCGGTTCCGCTCGGGCGACACTAATGGTTTCGATGCCGCTCGGGCCGCGCGGGGACGGTCCGCGCGTTCGGTCCGCCGGGTGAAATACACCGAAATAATTCGGTGATACTGTTATGTTATCCGGCCGTAATTTCCGGTTGGGGGAATAGCACACGACTCCCGAATCTGCGATTCGACGCTCGCAGCGCCTGTCGCTGCGCTTTTCCGACGCGTTCTCCCTGACGACGAGGTGTTCCGCCGCCGGCAGCCGGGACACCCTCGCCCGTCACTCCCAGCCGCGGTCGGTCCGGTTCAACCGCTCGCAGCCGTCCTCGGTGACGACCACGAGGTCCTCGATCCGGCAGCCGAACCGTCCGTCGAGATAGATCCCGGGCTCGACGGAACACACCATTCCCGGCTCCAACTGGCGGTCGTTTCCGGCGACGAGGTACGGCTCCTCGTGGACGTCCAAGCCCACACCGTGGCCCGTCCGGTGGACGAACGCGTCGCCGTACCCGGCCGCCTCGATCACCCCCCGCGCCGCGCGGTCGACGGCGGACGCGGGGACGCCGGGCACGACCGCCTCGACCGCGGCCGCCTGCGCCTCGCGCACGACCTCGTGGACCCCCGCGTACGCCTCGTCTGGCTCCTCGCCGAAGACGAGGGTCCGCGTCTGGTCGGACGGGTAGCCGTCGACGCGCGTCCCGAAGTCGAGGACGACCGGCCCGCCCGCGCCTATCTCCCGGTCGCCGTGGCCGTGGTGGGGTTTCGCGCCGTTCTCGCCCGCCGCGACGACCGTCTCGAAGCTGACGCCGCGGCCCCCGCGCTCGGCGAGTCGGTCCGCGCTCCACTCGGCGAGCGCGGCCTCCGTCATGCCCACCGCGCCCGGGCCCAGTTCCCGGAGGTCGCCGACGACCGCGTCCGCGACCCCCGCGGCCTTCCGCAGCGCCGCCACCTCGGCCTCGTCCTTCCGAACCCGGAGGTCGGCGAGCGCCTCGCTCGCGAGCCCCCACGTCGCGTCGGGGGCCGCCGCCCGGAGGTCCTGCGAGAACCGCGCCCACATGGTGTCGTCGACGAGGAGCCGCCCGCCGTCGAGCCCCCGGTCCGCGAGCAGCTCGCGCGTCGCCGCGACCGGGTCCTCGCCGTCGGCCCACGTCCGGACCTCACTGACGGTCGTCGCCTCGCGGACCTGCGTCTCGTACAGCGCCGGCACGAGCAGCGCCGGCTCCGGGTCGGCGGCGCCCGCCGCCGGCACGACGAGGAAGAAGTGTCGCTCGCCCGGCTCCTCGGCGAAGCCGGTGAGGTATTCGAGGTTGCGGCTCGGGAACGCGACCAGTCCGGCCGCGTCGACCGCGTCCAACCGGCGCGCGGTCCGCCCGCGTCGTCGCTCGTGCGGGCGGGTCGACCTCTCCGCTCCCGCCCCGCCCGCGTGTGCGTCGTCGGTCACGCGCCGACGTTCGGACTCGGTATATAAGTAGGGTGGCGTTGACGGGGCAGCAAGCGGCGCATAACTACTGGTGAGCGGTTGTTACGTAATACCATGTCGACCGAGAACGCGGCGACGTTCGACTGCCCCGAGTGCGACGTGAGCGCGCCCTCGACGTCGGTCCCGTACGACTCGCTCGGCTACGTCGTCTGCCCGGTGTGCGGCTACGCGGCCACGCCGGAGCGGTCGTCGAGCGCGGACCGCTCGCCGAGCGCGGGCGACTGACTCGCGGGGACACAGGCTTCCAAGTCGGGACGCATCCGCGCCACCGCCCCGGAACCGCACCGCTTTCGCCGCGGGGCGCGTCGGGTCCGATATGGGCTGGTCGCTGGAGCGCGACGACGGCACGGTCACCGAGTGGGCGCGATCGGACGGGTACGCGACCGTCAGGCTCCGGGAACGAACCGACGGGGAGTTCGTCGTCCGCCTCGACGTGATGGAGCAGGCGGCCGACGACTCCGCCTACGAGCGGGAGCGGTTCGACGACCGCGATGCCGCCGAGGAGCGCGCGGTGGCGTGGCGCGACGCCCGCGATCCCGACGCCTGACGCTGGCCGCTCCGACAACCGAGCGCGGTTCGCCTGCTCTCCAACTTACTCGATGTCGACTTCCTCGTCGAGAAACACCTGACACTCGACGGTCCGGCCCTCGGGGTCCTCGGCGAAACACTGGTAGATGTCGTACGTCTCGTTCTCACGCGGCGGCGTCACGACCGCGTCGCCGAGCCGCTCGCTCGCGGCGTCGACCGCGTCACGGTCCGGGTAGACGAACGTGAGGATGCCGCAGTCGTCGACCTCGTCGCGCTCGCAGAACCCGAACAGGAAGCCGCCGAACGCCAGGATCGTACAGTCGGGCTGTTCGACCCGCACCGTCGCGCCCAGTCGCTCGCGGTAGAACTCGACGACCGCCTCGCGCCGCTCCGTCGCGTGGAAGACGATTCCGGTCACGTCGGCCCGCTCGCGCGGCGAGCACTTTATCGCTCCGGGTGGGTCGGCGCGTCGAACCCGCCCCGGACGAGTGGCTTCGCGACGTGTCGGCGCGCGCTCGGCGGGACCTCGTACCAGCCGGCCTCGAGGTCGCGCTCGATCGGCTCCGCGACCTTCCCCGGCGCCTCAGTCCCGCAGTCGCGGCACCGGTACCCCTGATCGCTCCCGGCCGACGACATCGAGCGACCGCAGTCCGGGCAGGTCGGCACCGCGGGCGCGGTCCGGACGAGGTCGCGGACGGCGAACTTCTCCAGCTTCAGGGTGCTCGCCGGCTCGTCCGCGTTGTCCCGGACCTCGTGCTCGCCGCAGAGCGTGACCCGGTCGCCGGGGCGGAGCGCCCGGACGCGGTCGCGGAACCGGCCCGTCGGGGCGAACGCGACGGCGCGGAGGCGGTCGGCGTCGGTCTCACCGTCCAACCCCACTCCGGCGGCGTCGCTCGCGACGTCGACGTGGACGTGGCCACCCCGCTTCGTCTCCGGCGCGCTCGCCACCGCGCCGGCGACCCGATAGCCCGCGCCGTCGCGGAGGTCGCCGATCCGGCTGGGTGCGAGGTGGGCGTCGGTGCCCTGATTCGTCAGGAACGTCGCGGCCCGCTCGGTCGGCTCGCCGTCGACGGCGGCCGCCACCGCTCGACACGCGGCCGCGTCGTCCCCCCGGATCCCGTAGAGGATCGGGCCGGGCGCGTTCGGCACGCAGACGGTCTTCCCCGTGCCGCGGTCGACCGTGTCCCACACCGCCGGATACCCCTCGTCGGCGGCGGCGAAGACGCTCTCGGCGTCGACCTCGCGGGGCGTCCCGCAGCGGTCGAGTTCGCGGTAGGTGATGCGCTCGAACGTCCAGTCGTCGAACGCGGCCGGCGCGCCGACCGCGGCGAGCGCGCCGATCCGCCCCCGGCCAGCGACCGCGTCCGATTCGCCCGCGCCGCCCGCCGACCCGACCGCGACGTGTCGGAACCCGTGTTCGTCGGCCAGCCCGACGGCCTCGGCGACCGAGAGCCGCTCGCGGAGCGCGCGCCGCGCGAACGCGGCCACCGCGTCGGGGATCGGCGTTCCGGTCGGATCGAAGGGGTCGCCGGCGACGTCGAGGTCCGCGACCACTACGCCGGGCGAGGTACGCGGGTCCGCGGCCGCGGCGAACGCTTCGACCGCCTCCGCCGCGACCGACCCGGCCGACTCCGCGTCCGTCCCGGTGACGTGGAGCGCGACCGCGGCGTTCCCGCGTGTCTTGTGTTTCACGGCCGGATTGAGGCGGACGAGCAGCCGGCGCCGGACCCGAGCCCCGGCGTCAGCGAGGCGCTCCGCGATCTGCGTCGCCACGTAGGTCGTACACATCCCGCGCTCGCGGGAGTCGGTGTCGTCGACGGCGACGATCGGCATGTCGCGACGTTCGCGTCGCCGAGGCAAGCCCCTTTCGAGGCCGGTCGAGGCTGCTCCGGGCCGGCTGAGGCGATACAGCGACCGCTCGGGTATATAACCGTTTCCCGCCGCGGGAGGAAGAAATCGCCCGCGGGCGGTGGGTTCGCCGGCGAACGGGCGACACAACGCATATATACGGCGAGACGCTTGTTCCGGCTATGTCCCGGACTGCGCTCATCGGGAACGTCACCGCGATGCTGGAGGACGCAGGGTTCCTCGTCAGCGACCGGTGTGCGGTCCGGCCCAAGAGCTTCGACGTGGCGGCCCGCCGTAACGAGGACCTCCTCCTCCTGAAGATCCTCGGCAACGTCGACGCGCTCGACGCGGAGACCGGCGCGGAGATGCGCCGGCTCGGCGAGTACCTCAGGGGGACGCCGATGGTGATCGGGATCCGGACCCGCGACGAGGAACTGAAGCCCGGCGTCGTCTACTTCCGACACGGCGTCCCGGTGATCAACCCGGACACCGCCTACGACCTCTTCGTCGAGGGGATGCCGCCGCTCATCTACGCCGCCCCGGGCGGGCTGTACGTCAGCCTCGACGGCGACCTCCTCGCCGACGAGCGCGAGGAGCGCGGCTGGTCGCTCGGCCGGCTCGCGAACGAGCTGGGCGTCTCCCGGCGCACCGTCTCGAAGTACGAGGACGGGATGAACGCCTCCATCGAGGTGGCGATCCAGCTGGAGGAGCTGTTCGACCAGCCGTTCTCCAGCCCGGTCGACGTGCTCGACGGCGCGGACGAGGTCCGCGACTCGGAGCCGACGCCGTCGGCCCCCGAGGCCGACCCGGACGACGAGCACGTCCTCCACGTGCTGACGAGCGCCGGGTTCACGGTCCACCCGACCGCCCGCGCCCCGTTCAAGGCCGTCTCCGAGGACGAGGACAGCCCCGAGACGCGCGTGCTCACCGGCCACTCCGCGTTCACGGCCGCGGCCGAGAAGCGCGCCCGGATCATGTCCTCCATCGGCGAGGTCGCCCGGACCCGATCGGTGTACTTCACCGAGGAGAAGGAGAAGCGCGAATCGGTCGACGGCACCGCCTTGGTCTCCTGCGAGGAACTCGCCGACGTCACCGACCCCGAGCAGATCCGCGAGCTGATCCGCGACCGGGCCCGCGCTCCCTCGGAGGCCTGACGAGCCGCCGCGCTCCGCTCAGCGACCGAGTAGCCGACTGAAAAATCCGCCGTCGCCCTCTTCCTCCTCCTCGTCAGCGGACGACGCGTCGGCGTCGTCTGTCGCCTCTCTGCCGGCGTCGCCGTCCGGCTCGTCCTCGTCCGATAGCACGGTGTTCATCGTCCCGGTGTCGTCGTCGCGGAACGGGATGCTCCCCGCGAGTTCATCGTCGATGTCGTCCGCCGCCGGGTCGGCGCTCGTGGTCCCCTCGCCGTCCGCCTCTCCGCGCTCGGTGGCCGCCTCGCGTGCCGTCTCGTCCGCGTCGGGGATCGCGTCCGGCTCCTCCTCCGTCTCGGCCTCGGGGCCGGTGGCCTCGAGCTCGGCGGCCGCCCTCCCTCCAGCCATGGACTCGTCACCGGCGTCGGTTCCGCCGGCCTCGTCGTCGCTCGCCGCATCGCCGACGGCCTCGCGAGTCGGCTCGTCGTTCTCGACGCGCTCTTTCGGGTCGCCGCGGGCGTCGCGTGTTTCCCCGTCGGTATCGTCGCTCACGTCTCCGTCCGCGCCGTCGTCACCGCCTTCCTCCGTATCGTCGCCCACGTCTCCCTCCGCGTCGTCGCTCACCTTTTCGTCCGCGTCGCAGTCCGGCGGTTCGCTCTCGCTCGCGACGATGATGTCGTCGCCGTCGCCCGGCTCGGCCACGCCGCTCGCGTCGGGGTCCGCGACGATGATGTCTTCGTCCGACTCGGGCTCCGTGCCCTCGTCTTGGTCCGCCTCGGCCTCGGCGGCCGCGTCCCCATCCGTTTCCCCGGCAGCGTCCCGCTCGCTCACCTCGCTCGGGCCGCCGTCGTCCGCGTCGTCCGCCGCCGGTCCGTCGTCGACGATCACGGCGTCGTCGTCCGTCGCGGTCGGCTCGCCGTCGCCCTCCGCGTCGTCCGCCCCGGCTCCGCTCGCGGCGCCGGCCGCGGACCCGTCGAGTCCCGCCCCCTCCACCTCGGCGCCGGTCAGCGCTCGGGTCAGGTCGCGGTAGGCCCGCGTCGCCGGCGCGTCGGGCGCGGCCTCCGGCAGGGACCGGCCCGCCGCCGCGGCCCGGGCCACGGCCTCGTCTTCGGGGATCCGTCCGAGGACGGAAGCGTCGAGCAGCGCCGTGACGACCTCGTCGGCGTCGGCCGTCACGCGGGTGATCGCGGCGCCCGCGACCGTCCCGCCGAGTCGCTCCGTCAACTGCCGCGTCTTCTCGGTGTCGCCGAGGGCGCTCCGCTCCGGCGTCGAGACGAGCAGCGTCTCGTCGGCGATCGCGAGCGGGAGCGTGGAGTCGTGCGACAGTCCCGCGCCCGCATCGACGAACACGTAGTCGGCGCCGTCGAACGCCTCGACGACCCCGCGGAGCCTGGAGGGGTCCGCGGCCGCGTACGCGTCGAGGTCGGCCGCCCCCGGCACGACCCGCAGCCCGGACGGTCCCTCCCGGACCGCCGCCGCCGGGTCCGCGTCGCCGGCGAGTACATCGTGAATCGTGATCTCGCCGGGCGTCACCCCGACAGCGTCCGCGAGGTTCGCCATGCCGAGGTCGGCGTCGATCGCGACGACGTCGGCGCCCGAGTCCGCCAGCACCGTCGCCAGCGCGGCGGTCGTGGTGGTCTTCCCGACGCCACCCCTCGCCGACGCGACCGCATACACCGTTGCCATACGGTGACGGTCCGGCGACTGCTACTTAAATGTAGGCGGCGGCGCGCGACTGCGGCCGACGCGTTCGGCTCGAAGTACCGCCGAATCGCCTCAGAATCCGGTCGCACCCCCGCGGGCTTTCGCAAACACCTTATACGTCGCTTCTAGAGTTTCAGGCGATTAGTAGCATGGCGAGACCAGAGGTGCTCGAATCCATCAAGCAGGCCGAACGGGAGGCGGACGAGATCGTCGCGGAAGCGGAGTCCGACGCCGAAGAGCGCCTCGCCGAGGCTCGAGAGCGCGCGGACGAGATCCGCGCCGAAGCCGAGGAGGAGGCGGAGTCCGAGGCCCAAGAGCGGCTCGACACGGCCCGAGCGGAGATCGAGGAGCGGCGCGAGGAGATCCTCGAGTCGGGGCGTGCCGACCGCGACGAGCTCGAACGCGAGGCCCGCGACCGCGTGGAATCGGCCGTCGACTACGCCGTCGAGCGGTTCGAGGCGGCGGTTCACGAGCAGGCCGAGGAGGCGGTGGATGCTCAGGCCTGAGCAGATGAGCCGGGTGTCGGTGACGGGCTCGAAGCGCGTCATCGACGACGTCATCGAGGCGGCGTACGCCCACCACTCCCTGCACGTCACCGACTACGACGACCGGTACGAGGGGTTCGACCCCGGAACGTCGCTCAACGGGGCCGAGACCGTCAACGAGCGGCTCGTGACGGTTCGGTCGCTGGAGAGCATCCTCGACGTCGACGAGGACGACGCCGAGGTCGCGCGGTCGCTTGACGACGACGAGCTCGAAGCCGAGCTCGACCGCGTCCGCGACCGCGTCAACGAGCTCAACGACCGGCGCGACGAGCTACAGGGCGCGATCCGCGACCGACAGGAGGAGATCGACCGGATGGAGCCGTTCGCGGAGCTCGGGATCGACCTGGACTACCTGCGCGGCTACGACTCGGTCGAGGTCGTCGTCGGCGAGGCGAAACCCGCCGCCGTCGAGGCGGCGCTCGGGGACGCCGAGACGGTCGACGCCTTCGACGTGTTTGTCGGCGGCGACGTGCTCGCCATCGTCGCGAGGCCGACCGACGGCGACGCGGAGGGCGTCGTTCAGGACGCGCTCGTCGGCGTCGACATCGCGCTGCTCGACGTGCCGGACGCCGACGCGAGCCCGGAGGAGTACGTCGCGGAGCTGGAGGCCGAGCAGGCCGACCTCCGCGACGAGCTCGACGGCGTCGAAGCCGAGCTCGACTCGGTGAAGGAGGAGGCCGCGGGCTTCCTGCTGCGCGCCGAGGAGAAGCTCACGATCGAGGCCGAAAAGAAGGAGGCGCCGCTCTCGTTCGCGACCACCGAGAACGCGTTCGTCGCGGAGGGGTGGGTGCCGACCGAGTCGTACCCCGACTTCGAGGCGGCGGTCGTCGACGCGGTCGGCGACCACGTCGAGGTCGAGGAGCTCGAACGCGCCTCGTTCACCCCCGACGGCGACCACCACTCCGAGCCGGTCGACAGGAGTGGCGGCACCGAGTCGCCGTCGGCCGACGACGGCAGCGCGTCCGCCGAAACGGAAGCGGCGGTCGCTACCGACGGCGGCCACGCGGCGCACGGCACCGACGACCCGCCGGTCGTCCAGGACAACGGGAGCGCGGCCGGCCCCTTCGAACTGCTCGTCCAGGCGTTCGGGCGGCCGAAGTACTCCGAGTTCGACCCGACGCTGCTCGTGTTCCTCACGTTCCCGGCGATGTTCGGGTTCATGATCGGCGACGTGGGGTACGGCGTCCTGTACGCCGCCATCGGGTTCTTCATGTACTCCCGGTTCGACGGCGCGTTCCGCGAACTCGGCTCCGTCGCGATGTGGGCGGGCGGCTTCACGATACTGTTCGGGATCTACTTCGGCATCGACCTGTTCGGCTACCACGCCTACCAGCTGCTGCCGGGCGATGTCCACTGGCCCGTCGCCGGGAAGGGGCTCTCGCCGGCCGACCTCGACTGGGGGCTCTCGTTCCTCGTCGTCAGCGTGGTGTTCGGTATCGTTCACCTCAACATCGGCCACGTGCTCTCGTTCGTGAGCACGCTCCAGCAGCACGACGTGAAGCACGCGCTCTACGAGGCCGGCTCGTGGCTCCTGATCCTCAACGGCGCGTGGATCTGGATCTTCAGCCAGCACGTCCCCGGCCCGAAGCCCGACTTCCTGTTCGAGTCGGTGTCGCTCCTCACGTTCGGCACGGTCTCGTTCAGCGGCTTCCCGGTCGTCGTCGGTATCGCCGGCGCCGTCGCCGCGGGTCTTGGGCTCGTCCTGCTCGGGCTCGGCGAGCCGCCGGAGCTCGCGGAGTTCCTCTCGCCCATCGTCAACGTCATCTCGTACGCCCGGATCATGGCCGTCCTGCTCGCGAAGGGCGGGATGGCGCTCGCGGTCAACCTGCTCGCGTTCGGTGCGTACATCGACAAGGGGGGCGAGGGGAGCTTCCACTTCATCTTCTCCGCGGAGCACCTCCATCACGTCCAGGAGACGCCGAGCGAGGAGCTGGTCTTCGCGGGGATCACCACCGCGTTTGACCCCGCCTCGATCGGTCTCGTGGGCATCGTCGCCCTCGTGGGCGGCATCGTCGTGGCGCTCGTCGGCCACCTCGTCGTCCTGCTGCTCGGCGTCACGTCCGCCGGCATCCAGGCGGTCCGCCTCGAGTACGTGGAGTTCTTCGGGAACTTCTACGAGGGCGGCGGGCGGGCGTACCTCCCGTTCGGCCGCGACCGGAAGTACACCCGCGACGACTGACGGTCGACCCGACCGTCCGTCGTCCGCCGGTCTCGCCGCTTCGCAGCCGGTTGAAACGCGACGGTTCCGTCGGGTTTCGACGCGATAGCGTCCGCTCTCGCCTCCGTTCTTCCGTCTTCTGTCCGGTCGTTTTGGGAAGCTTTATGACTCCTCTGGGGGCAAATAGCAACCGTTCGGAGACGAGCAACCGCAACTACTACCAATGCTTGAAGCTACCAACGAACTCGGGAACCTCGTACTGTCGACTGGTGGAACGCTGACTGACCCCAACGCCGCGGCGGCGCTGGCCGTCGGGCTCGCGGCGCTGGGCGCGGGCTACGCGGAGCGCGGTATCGGGTCGGCCGCCGTCGGGGCGATGGCCGAGGACGACGACCTCTTCGTCAACGGGCTCATCCTGACCGTCCTTCCCGAGACGATCGTCATCCTCGCACTCGTCGTCGTCTTCATCGTCTAAGCGGTACTTCCTTCCACACCAATGAGTTTGGAAACCGTCGTTGAGGACGTCGAAGATGAGGCCCGCGCGCGTGCGGAGGAGATCCGCGAACAGGCCGAGGCGGAGGCCGACGAGATCGTCGCCGAGGCGGAGGCCGACGCGGAGCGCATCCGCGAGGAGCGGCTCGCCGAGGTCGAAGACCAGATCGACCAAGAGCGCGAACAGACGCTCTCCTCGGCGAAGCTCGAGGCCAAACAGGAGCGGCTCGGCGCTCGACGTGACGTCTTGGAGGACGTCCACGACGACGTCGAAGCGGCCATCGCCGCCCTCGACGGCGACGATCGCCGCGAGCTCACCGAGGCCTTACTCGACGCGAGCCTCGCGGAGTTCGACGACGACGAGGCCGTCGCCGTCTACACCCGCGCCGAGGACGTCGACCTGCTCGAAGACCTCGTCGCGGACCGCAACGCCGAGGTCGACGGCGAGGTCGACTGCCTCGGCGGCGTCGTCGCGGAGAGCGACACCTCCCGCGTTCGCGTGAACAACACGTTCGACTCGGTCCTGGAGGCAGTCTGGGACGACGAGTTGAAGAACATCTCGGAGCGGCTGTTCGACCAATGAGCGCCGCCGGCAGCCCGAACCCCGAGTACGTCGTCGCGCGGGTTCGTGCCCGCCGCGGCAGCCTCTACGGGGACGAGGAGTACCGCAAGCTCACCCGGATGGGCCCGGCCGAGATCGCCCGGTTCATGGAGGAGTCGAGCTACGGCGAGGAGATCAACGCGCTCGGTAGCCGCCACGGCGGCGTGGACCTGATCGAGTACGCGCTGAACCGGAACCTCGCCGAGCAGTTCGACGCCATCCTCGACTGGAGCGAGGGGTCGCTGTACGACCTGATCGCCCGGTACCTCCGGAAGTTCGACGCCTGGAACGTGAAGACGGTCATCCGCGGCGTCTACACCGACGCGGAGCAGTCGGCCGTCGAGGTCGACCTGATCCGCGCCGGCGAGTTCGACGACCGCCGGATCCGTCGCCTGCTTGAGGCGGACTCGATCGACGGCGTGATCGAGGTCCTCGAAGACACGATCTACGGGGAGCCGCTGCGGGAGGCGTACGCCGAGTTCGAGGAGACGGACGTGCTGGTGCCCTTAGAGAACGCGGTCGACCGCGCGTTCTACGAGCGGCTCCTCTCCGGGCTCGGCGGCGACGAGCCGACCCGGCAGTACGAGTCGTTCCTGGTGGCGGAGGTCGACTTCCGGAACGCGACGAACGCGCTCCGGCTCGCCCGCTCGGGCGCCGACATCGACCCCGCCGCGTACTTCATCGCGGGGGGCGACCTGTTCACCCGCCCGTCGCTCGCGCGGCTGGCGCAGAACCTCGACGAACTGGTCGAGTACATCGGCGACAGCCAGTACGGCGAGGAGCTCGGGCCCGCGCTGCGCGAGCTCGAGGAGGCGGACAGCCTCATCGCGTTCGAACACGCGATCGACGGCGCCCTGCTGGCGTACGGCGACCGGCTCGGCACGATCCACCCGGTGTCGGTCACCCCGGTCATCTCGTACATCCTCGCGAAGGAGCGCGAGACGGAGAACATCCGGGCGATCGCCCGCGGCAAGGAGGCCGGCCTCTCGGCCGACGAGATCGAATCGGAGCTGGTGATAACATGAGCCAGGAGATAGCGGTCGTCGGCAGCCCGGAGTTCACGACCGGATTCCGCCTCGCCGGCGTTCGGGCGTTCGAGAACGTGCCGGACGACGAGAAGGACGAGAAGCTCGACGACGCCGTCGAGCGGACGCTCGACGACGAGGGCGTCGGCATCATCGTGATGCACGACGACGACCTCGACCACCTCTCGCGGGGGACCCGCGAGGCGGTCGAGGGCAGCATCGAACCGGTCCTCGTGACGCTCGGCGGCTCCGGCGCCGGGAGCGGCGGGCTGCGCGACCAGATCAAACGCGCCATCGGCATCGACCTGATGGAGGAAGACGACTAATATGAGCAAAGCAGACACAACCGACGCCGTCGAAGACAGCGGCGTCATCCAGAGCGTGAGCGGTCCGGTCGTGACCGCCCGCGATCTCAACGCCCGCATGAACGACGTCGTCTACGTCGGCGACGAAGGGCTCATGGGGGAAGTGATCGAGATCGAGGGCGACCTCACGACGGTTCAGGTGTACGAGGAGACCTCCGGCGTCGGCCCCGGCGAACCCGTCGAGAACACGGGCGAGCCGCTGTCGGTCGACCTCGGCCCGGGGATGCTGGACGCCATCTACGACGGCGTTCAGCGCCCCCTGGACGTGCTGGAGGGCAAGATGGGCAGTCCGTACCTCGACCGCGGGGTCGACGCGCCCGGCATCGACCTCGAGGAGGAGTGGGAGTTCGAGCCCGAGGTCGAGGCGGGCGACGTCGTCGAGCCCGGCGACATCGTCGGCGTCGTCGAGGAGACGGTCACCATCGACCACAAGGTCATGGTGCCGCCGGACTACGAGGGCGGCGAGGTCGTCGCCGCCGAGTCCGGATCCTTCGACGTCACCGAGACGGTCGTCGAGCTCGACAACGGCGAGGAGGTCTCGATGCACCAGGAGTGGCCGGTGCGCGAGGCGCGCCCCGCCAACGACAAGAAAACGCCCCGGACGCCGCTGGTGTCCGGCCAGCGCATCCTCGACGGACTCTTCCCCATCGCGAAGGGCGGGACGGCCGCGATCCCCGGCCCGTTCGGCTCCGGGAAGACGGTCACGCAGCACCAGCTCGCGAAGTACGCCGACGCGGACATCATCGTCTACGTCGGCTGCGGCGAGCGCGGCAACGAGATGACCGAGGTCATCGAGGACTTCCCCGAGCTCGAGGACCCGGCCAACGGCAACCCGCTGATGGCCCGCACCTCGCTCATCGCGAACACCTCGAACATGCCGGTCGCGGCGCGTGAGTCCTGTATCTACACCGGGATCACGATCGCCGAGTACTACCGCGACATGGGGTACGACGTGGCGCTGATGGCCGACTCCACCTCGCGGTGGGCGGAGGCGATGCGCGAGATCTCCTCCCGGCTGGAGGAGATGCCCGGCGAGGAGGGGTACCCCGCGTACCTCGCCGCCCGGCTCGCGCAGTTCTACGAGCGCGCCGGCTACTTCGAGAACATCAACGGGACGGAGGGCTCCGTCTCGGCGATCGGCGCGGTGTCGCCGCCCGGCGGCGACTTCTCCGAGCCGGTCACCCAGAACACGCTGCGGATCGTGAAGACGTTCTGGGCGCTCGACGCGGACTTGGCGGAGCGGCGCCACTTCCCGTCGATCAACTGGAACGAGTCCTACTCGCTGTATAAAGACCAGCTCGACCCCTGGTTCGAGGACGAGGTCGCCGACGACTGGGCGGAGCGCCGCCAGTGGGCGGTCGACGTGCTCGACGAAGAGACGGAGCTCCAGGAGATCGTCCAGCTCGTCGGGAAGGACGCCCTGCCCGACGACCAGCAGCTGACGCTGGAGGTCGCGCGCTACCTGCGCGAGGCGTACCTCCAGCAGAACGCGTTCCACCCGGTCGACACGTTCTGTCCGCCGGAGAAGACGTACCTGATGCTGACGACGATCCAGACGTTCAACGACGAGGCGTTCGACGCGCTCGACGCCGGCGTCCCGGTCGAGGAGATCATCGACATCGAGTCGGCCCCGCGGATTAACCGTATCGGCGTCCAAGAGGACTACGAGGAGTACGTCGAGGATCTCAAGTCGGAGATCACCGAGGAGCTCCGGAGCCTCTACTGATCATGAAAGAGTATCAAACCATCACCGAGATCAGCGGCCCCCTCGTGTACGCCGAGGTCGACGAGGCGATCGGCTACGACGAGATCGTCGAGATCGAGACGGCACAGGGCGAGACGCTGCGCGGACAGGTGCTCGAATCCTCGGAGGACGTGGTCGCGATCCAGGTCTTCGAGGGGACGAGCGGTATCGACAGAGACGCGTCCGTCCGCTTCCTTGGCGAGACGATGAAGATGCCCGTCACCGAGGACCTCCTCGGGCGGGTGCTCGACGGCTCCGGCCGCCCGATCGACGACGGCCCGGAGATCGTCCCCGAGGAGCGACAGGACATCGTCGGCGCGGCGATCAACCCGTACTCCCGGGAGTACCCCGAGGAGTTCATCGAGACGGGCGTCTCCGCCATCGACGGGATGAACACGCTCGTCCGCGGGCAGAAGCTCCCGATCTTCTCCAGCTCCGGCCAGCCGCACAGCGAGCTGGCGATGCAGATCGCCCGGCAGGCTAGCGTGCCGGAGGAGGAGGAAGGCGGCGACGACGAGGAGGGCTCCGAGTTCGCCGTCATCTTCGGCGCGATGGGGATCACCCAGGAGGAGGCGAACGAGTTCATGGAGGACTTCGAGCGCACCGGTGCGCTGGAGCGCTCCGTCGT
The DNA here is from genome assembly GCF_002114285.1 of Halorubrum ezzemoulense DSM 17463. Lineage (GTDB taxonomy): Archaea > Halobacteriota > Halobacteria > Halobacteriales > Haloferacaceae > Halorubrum > Halorubrum ezzemoulense. Next base: position 53,175 of record NZ_NEDJ01000006.1, on the reverse strand, counting down.
CTTCATGAACCTCGCGGACGACCCCGCCGTCGAGCGGACGGTCACCCCGCGCATGGTGCTCACCACGGCCGAGTACCTCGCCTTCGAGAAGGACTACCACGTCCTCGTCATCCTGACGGACATGACCAACTACTGTGAGGCGCTCCGCGAGATCGGGGCGGCCCGCGAGGAGGTGCCCGGCCGCCGCGGGTACCCCGGGTACATGTACACCGACCTGGCGCAGCTGTACGAGCGCGCGGGCCGGATCAAGGGCCGCGAGGGCTCGGTCACGCAGATCCCGATCCTCACGATGCCGGGCGACGACGACACTCACCCGATCCCGGACCTGACCGGGTACATCACGGAGGGGCAGATCTACGTCGACCCCGACCTCAACAGCCAGGGCCTCCAGCCGCCGATCAACGTCCTCCCCAGCCTGTCGCGGCTGATGGACGACGGGATCGGCGAGGGGCTCACCCGCGCCGACCACGCCGACGTGAAAGACCAGATGTTCGCGGCGTACGCGGAAGGTGAGGACCTCCGCGACCTCGTGAACATCGTCGGTCGCGAGGCGCTGTCGGAGCTCGACAACAAGTACCTCGACTTCGCGGACGCGTTCGAGTCCGAGTTCATCGACCAGGGCTTCGAGACGAACCGCGACATCGACGAGACGCTCTCGATCGGCTGGGACCTCCTCTCGATGCTGCCGAAGGACGCCCTCAACCGGATCGACGAGGAGTTCATCGAGGAGCACTACCGCGAGGACGACTCCGAGCGCAAGGTCGTCGAAGCGGCCGACTGATCCGCCTCGACTCACCTTTTACCCGCGGTCGATACCCCTCGCCAGCGACCGCGCCGCGGTGACCGCGCTCGGGGGCCGATCCGCGGCGGCTGCCCGGCCGATCCGGCGCGTCTGAAAAGAATTAACCGCCTCGGAGCGGAACCTACCCTCAAGATGGCCAAGGACGTCAAACCGACGCGCAAGAACCTGATGGCGATCGAGGACCGCATCGAGCTCTCCGAGCGCGGTCACGACACGCTCGAACAGAAGCGCGACGGGCTCATCATGGAGTTCATGGACATCCTCGACCAGGCGCAGGACGTCCGGTCGGAGGTCTCCGAGAACTACGAGACGGCCCAGCGGAAGATCGACATGGCCCGGGCGATGGAGGGCGACGTGGCGGTCCGCGGCGCGGCCGCGGCGCTGAAAGAGCACCCGGAGATCACGACCCAGTCGAAGAACATCATGGGCGTCGTGGTCCCGCAGATCGAGTCCTCGAAGGTACAGAAGAGCCTCGACGAGCGCGGGTACGGCCTGCTCGGCTCCTCGGCGCGGATCGACGAGGCGGCCGACGCCTACGAGGAGCTGCTCGAGTCGATCATCCTCGCCGCCGAGGTGGAGACGGCGATGAAGAAGATGCTCACGGAGATCGAGACCACGAAGCGCCGCGTGAACGCCCTGGAGTTCACCCTGCTCCCGAGCCTCTACGAGAATCAGGAGTACATCGAGCAGAAGCTCGAAGAGCAGGAGCGCGAGGAGATATTCCGCATGAAGAAGATCAAAGCGAAGAAGGAGGAAGAGGAGGCTGCCGAGGAGGCCGAGGCGGCCGCGGAGGCCGCGGCCGCGGAGACCGAGGAACCCGAGCCCGCCGACTGACCGTCCACCGCGCGTCGGCCGTTCTTTCTGTCGATCGCTCTGTCCGTTTTCCCTCGCCGCTCTCGCCGCACCGAAGACGGCCGCGTTTAAGTTTCGAGCGCCGCCTATCTCCGGTCGTGCCCTGTCCTCACTGCGACGCCGACGCCGTCGGGTTCGCCGTGCCGCCCTCGATCCGCGAGTACGCGCCGGCCGACGCGGTCGCGATCTGTACTCGGTGCCTGCGGGTCGTCCCGGCCGCGGAGGCGGGGGTCGCGGGCGACGCGCCCGTCGACCCGGACCTGTCGGTTATCGATCCTGCCTTCCCCTCCGGCGAGGCGGGCGTCGCGCTGGCGCTCTGCTGTGGCAAGCTGGAGTCGTTCGCGCTCAACCGTGCGGCGATCGAGGCGCTGATCGGCCACGCCGAGCGCGCCGGCGCCGACGCGTTCGCGTTCTTCGACCGGCTCGACGCACCTGACGCCGCGTTCGACCTCGACCGTCGGCGAACGGCGCTCCGCGACGCGATTTAGTACTGGTACGATTGATCGCTTCTGTCGAACGGTGACGCCGACCGTAACTAAATCGTGGCGAGTACATCGGCAGCGAAACCCGCTAAAGCCCCGCGGCTGCCCTTTTGACTCCCGCCCCGCCCAGTACGGCACCGCACACCTCCCCAGCCTCATCGGTGATTGCGTACCGTCTCACTCACCGCCGTCTCGGTACTGACCGGGGCCTGTCCCGATCGTCCCGTCAGAGGTCGACGCCGTCCGGGTCGTTCCACTCGTCGTCCGCGTCGTCACCGTCGTCCGCCTCCGTCCCCGCCGGGCCGAGCCGCTCTTCGCCCTGCCGCGACTCGTGGACGGCGAAGCCGCCGGTCCGCCCGTCGCTCCCGCCGGCGTACGGGTCGGTGTCCGGATCGTAGTCGCGCTCACCCCGCTCGAAGACGTACGCGAAGAAGCCGAACAGCGGGACGACGAACGAGATGAGCGCCCACTGGCGCGGGTCCATTCCGTACTTGGGCGCGTCGACGTACGCGTAGGCGGCGAAGCCGACGAGCCACATGAGCGGGACGCCGACGAGGATGACGGCGACGAGCGGTCGCATACCGACGCTTCGCCCGCGCGGTAATAAGGCTGCGGGCGGGCCGGCGCCTCTGCGGCCGGACGCCCGCAGACGGGTCGCCGCTCGGTCGCGAGCTAGAGGAACGGCCGCCAGTAGTACGGACTGACGAACCCCTCGATAACGGCGGCGACGGTGATCAGAATCCCGATCCCGACGGTCACCCAGAACGCTGTCTCCAAGGCGTCGGCGAACCGCTCGCGGCTCGCGCGGCCGCGAAACGTCCGCCACGAGACCGCGCCGAGGCGGACGCCGAGCGCGCCGGAGACGACGAGCGCGGGGATCTCGAAGATCCCGTGCGGGACCACGAACGCGACGAGCGCGGAGAGGTTCTCCTCCAAGGCCGCGGTGGCGCCGAGCGCGAGGCCGTTGAACGCGAGCGACGAGAGCGCGGGGAGGGCAAGCCCGACGCCCGAGAAGGCGGTCGCGATCGCGACCCCCCAGTTGTTCCCGAAGTACGTCAGCGCCGCTACGGGCGGGATCTGTCCGGCGATCCGACCCTCGATCGAGGTCGGGGCCATCTCCGCGAACGGCGCGGCGGCGACCCACCCGAGCGCGCCGAACCCGACGGCCACTCCGAGCGCGAGCGCGTGGGAGCCCGGCGTCGACCGGACGAACCCGCGCAGCTCCCGCCACCCGCGTCGGAGGCCGCCGCCGAGCTGGGCCCGGAGGCCGGCCTCCGTCGGCGAGAGGGGGTCGACCGTCCCGCGGTAGTCGCCGTAGAGGACCGTCTTCAGCAGGTCGAGCGCGGGCGCGACGACGACGGCGCTGGCGAGCGCGACGACGGGGCCCCCGCCGACGAACGCGATTCCGGAGGCGACCGACGCGACGGCGACCAGCGCGCCGATCGCGACCACGAGGTACGCGGCGGCGTCGACGGGGTTCGAGCGAACGAAGCCGCCGGCGCCCTCGACCCCGCCGACGACGCCGGCGTCGTCGACGACGACGGCCGCGGGCGCGAACGCGAAGAGGATCCGAACGAGCGCGAGGGCAACGAAGCCGGCGAGCAGGGCGCCGATCGCCACCGCCGCCCCGAGGAACGGGTTCGCGAGGAACGCCGCGCCGACCGCGATCAATCCGAGCGCGACCACGCCGATCCACAGGATGAGTTCGGCGACGTACAGCCCGAGGAACGTGAGCCACGGGGATCGGGCGCCCGCGATCCCGGCGACGAGCCCGCGGTCGTCGCGGAGGCTCGCGGCGACCGCCGAGAGCTGGCCGGCCGAGACGACGGCGTACGCGAGGACCGAGAGGGCGACCGCGAGGAGGACGCCCCCGGCGAAGAGGACCACGACGGTCGGCGTGAGCAGCGGTTCGAACGCGGGGCCCAACCCCTCGGCCCACGCCTGAAGCGCCTCGGGGTCCTGCGTCTCCGGCGGCGGCTCGACCCCGGCGAGCGAGTCGCGGGCCGCGGCGAGGCGGCCGTTCAGTTCGAGGTGGAGGTAGATCCCCGCGAGCGCCGCGAACGGGCCGAGCCGAGCGATCGCCGGCACCGCGGTGCCGAGGAGGTAAAAGGGGAGGACGTCGGCGGGGCGTCGACGGAGGGTCGCAGTCGTTGCCGTGACGGCGGCGGAGAGGTCCATACGGTCGGTTCGGTCGTCCGCAACTTAAAAACGGGAGTCCGGACGGGGGAGCGGTTCGGCGCGGTCCGGGCCGCCGTTGGTCAGTCCCAGAACGACTGCGTGCGCGCGTACTCGCGCTCCTGGCGGAGCACGTCGCGGTAGAACTCGTCCTCATCCTCGCGGAGCTTATTGATGATCCGCGCGGCGTTGTGGGGCCCGACACCGCGCGCCGCGAGGGCTATCACCGCCCGCTTCCCGTGCGTCTGGACGAGGCTCGCGGCGCGGTGCGCCCGCTCGGTGCGGCGCTCCTGCTCGTCGTCCTTCTCGGCCGCGCGCACCGCGGCGACCGTCTCGTCGTCCCACGGGTTGAGTGCCGCGACCCGGGTGGACCCGCACTCGGGGCACTCGGGCTGGCCGCGGACGCGCCGGACCTTCGTCGTGTGCTTCCAGTCCGTACAGTGGAGACAAAAGAGGATCACTCGGTCGTCCCGGATGCGCTCTTTGACCGTCTCGATCACGTCGGCGTCGGCGTTGTCGGGGACGAGGAACTCCGTGCCGGCGGAGCGACCCGCGGTGCCGAGCGGGGTGCGCTCGCGGGCGATAGTGAGGTCGAGCGGGCCGTCCCGTCCCCCGTCGTCCGGCTGGAGCGCCGCGAGCAGGTCCGCGGTCTCCGGCACCGCGAGGTCGGCGTGGAACACCTCACGGAGCGCCTCGTCGTAGACGGGAGTGTCTTCGAGGGCCGCGAGCAGGCGGTCGCCGCCGAATCGGCCGCGCCCCTCCTTGTACCGCTTGACGGCGCCGAACTTCGCCGCGACCTGCGCGAGCGTGAACTTCAGCGCGTCCGACTTCTTCACGGCGAGTTCGAGGTACGCCTCCAGCCGGTCGGGGTCCGTCGTCTCCAGCACCTCGCGGAAGGTTCCGGGACTGACGCCGTTCGGCACCTCGAACTCGATCCGGTACGGGTCGACGTCCATCCCGACGGACGAGCCGGCGCGCTGGCCGACGAGCGCAGCGAGCAACCGCGCGAGCGTCTCGTTGACCTCGTGGCCGAAGGCGGCGTTGACCGCGACGGTGCGGGCGCTCCCCTCGATCACGATCCGCTCGTCGGTCGGGACGGGGTGGCCGGCGTCGACGTGGTCGACGACCGCCTTCAGCGCGGCCGCGACCGTCTCCTCGTCGGTCGGGTAGCGCTCGGCGAGGTCGGCGGCGACCGCCGTCGGCGTGGAGCCGGCCGCTAGGGCGGCCGCGGCCTCGCCTCGGATCCGGCCGACCTCCTCGGCGACCGGCTTCGGGACGGGGATCTCCTGGCCCACCCACGAGGGGACCTCGCCGGTCGGGTCGGGGATCGGCGTGACGTTCACGCGCTCCTCCTCCTCGTCGACCTCGGTGATCCGCCACATCTCGCCGCGCTGGACGAACGTCTCGCCCGGCCCGGCGAAGTTGACGACGAACTGCTCGTCGAGGGTGCCAATACCCCGCCGCGAGGACATGTCGTACACCTCGTAGGTGGACTCGTCGGGGATCATCGAGAGGTTCGCGTAGAAGTACTGCCAGGTGCCGCCCGACTTTTCGAGAGTGTCCGTCTCCTCGTCGAGCCACAGCAGGCGGTTCCCGTCGAGCTCGCGGACGACCTCCTGGAACTCGGGCTCCGAGAGGTCGGCGAACGGGTAGGCGTTCGTGATCGTCTGGTACGCCTCCCGGGCGTGGACCTCGCCCTCGTCCATCACGAGCCCGACGATCTGGTTGGCGACCGTGTCGAGGCTCCCGTGGTGGATGTTCGCGGGCTCGACGAGCTCCTCGCCGGCGCGCCGCGCGATGGCCATCGCTTCGAGCGTGTCGTCGCCTCCCTGCGTCACGACGGTCCCCTCCGAGACGAGGTCGCGGCGGTGGCCCGCGCGGCCGACGCGCTGGAGCAGCCGGGCCACCTCGCGGGGGCTCCCGTACTGGACCACGTGGTCGACGCGCCCCACGTCGATCCCGAGCTCCATCGAGGAGGTGCAGACGAGCCCGTCCAGACCGCCCGACTTGAACCGGTCTTCCACGTCGACCCGGACCTCCTTCGAGAGCGATCCGTGGTGGAGCTCGATCTCGGTGGGGTCCGCGGCGTCGTCCCGCCCCTCGCGTTCGGCGGCCTCCCGCTCGTTCTCGGCGAGCGTCTTGAACCGCGAGCCGAGCGCCTCCGCGGTCTGGCGCGTGTTGACGAAGATCAGCGTCGACTCGTTCTCGGCGACGATCTCGCGGATCGTCCGGACGTGGCTCGCGGTCGTCTCGTCGACCGCGAGCTCGCCGGCGAGCGTGGTATCGCGGTCCGTGATCGCCGGATCGAGGACGCGCACGTCGGTCCGCGTCCCGGCCGCGACCTCGACCGTCTCGAACGCGCGGTCGCCGGGGCGGTCGGGGTCGCGCTTGCCGGTGCCGACGAGGAAGCGCCCGACCTCCTCGGGGTCACCGACCGTCGCGGAGAGGCCGACGCGCTGGAACGGCCCCGCGACGCGGCGGAGGCGCTCGAGGCCGACCGTGAGCTGGGCGCCCCGCTTCGCCGCGGCGAGCTCGTGGACCTCGTCGATGACGACGTGCGCCACGTCCTCCAGGGCGACCCGCATCTTCGAGCCGGTGAGGATCGCCTGGAGGCTCTCCGGGGTCGTGATGAGCACGTCGGGCGGGTCGTCGGCCTGCTTCGACCGCTCGTACTGCGTGGTGTCGCCGTGGCGCACCGCGACCTCGACGCCGAGGCGGTCGCCCCACCACTCAAGCCGGTCCATCATGTCGCGGTTGGGCGCGCGCAGCGGGGGGATGGACAGCGCGGAGATACCCTCCCGCGGCGGGTCGCCGGGCGCGTCGCGGGCCGCGACGATCGCGTCGAAGACGGGGAGCATCGCCGTCTCCGTCTTCCCGGTCCCCGTCGGCGCGAGGACGAGGGCGTTCCGCCCGTCGGCGAGCGGCGGGATCGCCTCGCGCTGGGGCTCCGTCGGCGTGGAAAAGCCCCGGTCGGAGAGCGCCTCGCGGATATCGCTCCCGAGGTGCGCGAACGCGTCCATGCCCGACGATTCCGCCATTGTCTGATCGTCGGACCTTGGGCGCTCGGGCGATTAAGCCCGTCGCCCCGCGCGACGCGCACGGTCGACGTGAGGCGGCGGCGACGCGCGGCGACGGCGACGCGCTGAATGGAGACGCGCGGGACGGCGACGCCCTGGATGGAGACGCGCGGCGACGGCGACGCGCGGCGACGGCGACGCGCGGGACGGCGACGCACGGCGCCCGCCTCGCGCGCGCCGATCAGTTCGCGAGGGGCAGTTCGACGGCGAACACGCTCCCCGTCGGCTCGTTGTCCTCGACCCACACGTCGCCGCCGTACTTGTCGACGAGCGTCTCGACGAGGTACAGACCGATCCCCGTCCCGCCGCTCTCGAGCCCCTTCGCGCCCTCCTGGAAGATGTCCTCCTTGTGGTCGTCGTCGATCCCGGGGCCGTTGTCCGCGATCGACACGCGCACCGAGTCGTCCGAGACGCGCGTCGAGACCGTGATCTCGGCCCTCTCCTTGTCGTTGTGGACGACCGCGTTCGTCAGCAGGTTCCGGAACACCGCCTCCAGCAGGTCGTCCGCCGCCACCGTCACGTCCGGGATCGACTCGCTCACGGTAACCGTCGCCCGGTCCTGCTCCGACCGGACCTGTTCGATCTGTCCGTTGAGCTCGGCTCGGAGGTTCATCGGCGTCAGGTCGGAGCCGGCCTGTAGCAGCACGTCGGTGACGTCCCTGGCGGTCTCCGTGATGTCCGCCGCCTGCTTCGCCGCCTCGATGACCGTCCGCGCGTAGGTCCGGCTCTGGTCGTCGACGAGCGCGTCCTCGAGGAGTCCGGTGTACGACTCGACCACCATCAGCTGGTTTCTGATGTCGTGGCGGACGACCTGATTGAGCAGCGTGAGGTTGTCCCGCTGCTCTTCGAGCGTCCGCTCGTACTGCTTGAGCTCGGTCACGTCGCGGGCGTATCCAAGGACGGCGTCTTCGCCCGTCTCGGCAACCTCGTAGGGTATCTTCGTCGTCTGGAGGATGCGCGTCTCCCCGTCCGCCGTGGTCAGCGTCTCCTCGTCTATCGTCCTCGGCTCGCCCGACTCGATCACGGCGAGGTCGTCCTGCCTGAACGCCTCGGAGTCCTCGGCGCTGGGGATGATCTCCGCCTCGGACTTGCCCTCTACCTCCTCCGGCGTCTTCCCGTACGCCGCCGCGGTCGCCTCGTTGGCCAGCAGGTACTCGCCCTCCCGGTTCTTCACGAACACCAGGTCGGGCACGAGGTCGATGATCCGCCGGAGCTCCTCTCGCGTCGCCTCGATGGCCCGCTCGTACTCCTTCCGCTCCGTGACGTCCTGGAACAGCCCCAGCACCCCGACGACGTTCCCCGCGTCGTCGTACTGCGGATCGCCGATCGCCCGCACCCACTTGGTCCGATCGGACTCCGTCACGATGCGGAGTTCGAGGTCGTACGACTCGCCCGCCTCGGTCAGGCGGTCGAACGCCGCCTCGATGGCGTCGCGGTCGTCCGGGTGGTAGAAGCTGAGCCCGTCCTCTAGGTGGATCGTGTCGTCGGGCGGAACCTCGTGGATCCGGTACACCTCGTCGCTCCACGTGAGCGAGTCCTCGACCAGATCGGCCTCCCACCAGCCGATCGACGCGCTCTCTTGGGTGCGCTCGATGACCGATCGCGTGCGTTCCAGTTCCGCCTCCCGGCGCTTTTGGTCGTCGATGTCGAGGCGGACCCCGACCGCGCGGACCGGCTTCCCGTCGTCGTCGCGCTCGACGACCTTCCCGACGTCCCGGATCCACTTCCAGTCCCCCGCCGCGGTGCGCATCCGGTGTTCCGTGTCGTAGAGCTCCGTCTCGCCGGCCATGTGGCTCGACAGGGCGTCTTCGACGGGCCCGAGGTCGTCGGGGTGAACGCGCCGCTCCCACGCGTCGAGGTGCGGTTCGATCTCGTCGGGCGCGTGGCCCAACATCCGGGCCCACCGGTCGTTGAAATCGACCTCGTCGGTGGCCATGTCCCAGTCCCAGACGCCGATCTGTGCGCCCTCGACCGCGAGTTCGAGGCGGTCTTTGATCTGTTGGAGCGCTCGCTCTCGCTCCCGTTGTTCGGTGATGTCGGTCGACACACCGCACACACCGCGTATCTCCCCCTCCTCGTCGTACACGGGGGACTTCCGCGTCAGCCGAACGCTCTCTCCGGCGGGCGTCGGCACCGTCTCCTCGACTTCGATCCGTTCGCCGTCTTCAACGACCCGGCGGTCGTCAGCGCGGGCCTGCGCCGCGACGGCCTCCGGGAAGAGTTCCTCGTCGGTCATCCCGACGGGGTCCTCGTCGACGTCGAACACGTTGCGGCACGCCTGGTTCATCAGCAGGTACCGCCCCTCGGTGTCCTTCAGGAACACCGCCGCGGACATCGTCTCCAAGACGGTCTGGAACCGCCGGTGCGTGCGCCGGTGTTCCCGCTCCCGCTCCTTCTGTCGCGTGACGTCGCGGGCGACGCCGACGATCTGCGTCACCGTTCCGTCGTCGACGACCGGGGTAAGCTTCGTCTGCCAGTCGGTCGCCCCGCCCGGGAACTCGAGCCGCTCCTCGTACTCGATCGTCGTCCCCCGCTCGACGCAGAGCCGATAGTTCGCCTCGACCGCGGCCCCCTGTTGCTCTCCGAGGAGTTCCCGGGGCGTCTTCCCGAACATCGCGTCCTCGGTCAGCCCGGTCTGTCGCTGGTGTGCGGTGTTGTTCTGCCTGAACGTGAACTCGTACTCGCCGTCCGTCCGCGCCACGTCAACGAGAAAGATCGCGTCGTCAGCCTCCTGAAACATCGCCTCGTAAACGCTCGTCACCTCATCGCCGTCCGATCCGAACCGATCGGCACCGTTCGTAGATGAACCTCTTCCCATGATCTCGCTCTTTTCTCTTTACGTTACTGAGAGTAATAATACTGCGGATGTCAACGCGGGGAACAGACCGCCCGTCGACCCCGCTCGCGGCCCCTCACGGCGCCGCGCCCGCTACGTTACGCCGCCCTCGCCCGTCGCGTACGCCTCGTGGGCCCCCGAGTCGAGGATCGCCTCGATCTCGTCGACGACCTCCAGCACGTCGGCAAAGGAGGTGTAGGGGGCCGCGGGGCAGACCCGCACCACGTTCGGCGGTCGGAAGTCGACGACCGCGCCCCGGTCGTTGAGCGCCTCGCTCAGCCGCTCGGCCTCGGGGTGTTCGAGGGCGACGTGACCGCCGCGCGCGGCGTGTTCGCGGGGCGTTCCCACCGAGACCCCCGGGAGCCGGTCGTCGACGAGGGCGATGAGGAAGTCGGTGAGCGCGAGCGACTTCGCCCGCAGGCGGTCGATCCCGGCCTCGCGCAGGAGTTCGACCGACCCTTCAAGCGGCGCGGCCGAAAGCAGCGGCGGCGTGCCGATCTGCCACGCGCCGGCGGAGTCGGCCGCGGTGAAGGTCATGTTCATCTCGAACTGCGGCGCCTTCTCGTGGCCCCACCACCCGGCCAGCGCGGGGTCGAGCCCGTGGTGGCGCTCGGCGACGAACAGCGCGCCGATCGACCCCGGTCCGGCGTTGAGGTACTTGTACGTACACCACACCGCGAAGTCGACGCCGGCGTCGCCGAACGCGTGGGGGACGGCGCCCGCGGAGTGGGCGGCGTCGAAGCCGGCGTACGCGCCCGCCTCGTGGGCCGCCGTCGCGATCCGCTCGACGTCGAACAGCTGGCCCGAGCGGTACAGCGCGGTCGGCATGAACACGATCCCCACGTCGTCGTGCGCCGCCAGCGCCGCCTCGATGTCCCGGGGATCGATCGTCCGCCCGTCGCGGCTCGGAACGACCCGGAGCTTCTCGTCCGGGTCGATCCCCCGCTGCCGGAGCTGCGCCCGGAGCGCGTAGTGGTCGGAGGGGAAGTCGAGCTCGTTGACGAGGACCGCGGGGTCGGCGTCCGGGTCGCCGTCCGGCGCCCACTCTCCGTCCGCGGCCGCGACGTCCTCGCGTTCGGGCCCGTTCCCGGCCAGCAGCTCGTCGAGGAACGTGCCGATCAGGGTGTGGATGTTCACCGTGATCGAGTTGCCGACGACCACCTCGCTCGGCTCCGCGCCCACCAGCGGCGCGAGCGCGTCGCCGAGTCGTTCGCCGACATCGAACCACGGCGGGTCGGCGTCGGTCCACCCGGAGATGAGCAGCTCGCGCCACTCGTCGACCACGCGGTCGAGGCTCGCGAGGGCGGCGTCGCTCGCGGGGCCGAGCGAGTTCCCGTCCATATAGAGAACACCGTCAGGGACCCGGTAGCGGTCCGCGAACGACGCGAGCGGATCGTCCTCGTCGAGTCGCGCGGCGAGCACCGCGGGGTCGGCGTCCTCTCCGTCGTCGGCGCCGAGTCCCTCGCCCGCGAGGGCGTCGCGCGCGGGAGCGTACGGGTCGTCCATACACGAGGGCGCCGCGCCGGCGACTAAGCGTTTCCGGGGTCCGGCGAGGGCCGCGAAACGGTCGGGTGACCTACTCGACGATGTCGATCGCGGGTCGGCCCGGCTCCGCCTTGCTGACGACGGCCTCCTCGGCGTCCGCGGCGCGCTCGACGCGGACCGGGGCGTCGAACTCGCGCTCGATCAGCCACGCGGCCGCTCGCAGGGCGTCGTGTTCGGCGTCGCCGTCGAGCGTCTCACGGAGCGCCTCGCGGTTCGCCTGGAGGTCCTGCCCGTACGAGGCGGCGTCGTCGCCCCGCTCGCGGATGTGGCTCTCGGCCATCAGCTCGGAGATCAGGTTGTCGGCGTCGCTGTCGATCGCGATCTCCAGCGCGTCGTACTTCCAGTCGGGCGCGACGACCACGTCGATCCGCTCGGGGTCGTCGATCCCGGCGACCTCGACGATGTCGCGCACGTCCTCGCGGGTGTTCTCGACCAGCCGGCGCCGGCGTTCGACCGTCTCGCGGTCGACGCTCGCGGTCGGCCAGTCGGCCTCCGCGACGAACCCGCCGCGGCCGAGCGACTCCCACAGCTCCTCGGCGAGGTGGGGCGCGACGGGGGCGAGCAGGCGGACCGCGACGTCGACGCCGCGCTCGAAGACGGCGGGGTGCGGGTCGGCGTGCTCGCGGTAGCTCCGGAGCGTCCCCACGAGGTCCTGCGCCTCCCGCAGCGCCACGTTGAACGTCAGGTCGTCGTACTCCGCGCCGGCGATGGCGACCGCGGCGTCGGTCTCGTCGGCGACGTAGTCGTCGATTTCATCGCGGTCGGCGTCGGGGTCGGCCGTCGCCACGTCGCCCGCGGCGTGCGCCTCGACGAGGTCGCTGAGCCGGGTCAGGAACCGGTGGGTGGACCGGACGCCCTCCTCGGACCAGTCGAAGTCGCGCTCGGGCTGGGCGGCCTCCATCATGAACAGCCGCGCGGTGTCGGCGCCGTACTCGTCGACGATCCGCTGCGGCGAGACGACGTTCCCCTTCGACTTGGACATCTTCTCGCCCTCCAGCTGGACCATCCCCTGTGCCAGCAGGTTGGTGAACGGCTCGCGGTGGTCGAGGTCCTCCTCGTCGGCCAACACCTTGGTGAAGAACCGCGAGTACAGCAGGTGCATCACGGCGTGTTCGATGCCGCCCACGTACTGGTCGACCGGCATCCAGTCGTTCGCGCGGCCGAGGTCGAACGGGGCGTCCGCCAGGTCCGGCGAGACGTACCGAAGGAAGTACCACGAGGAGTCGACGAACGTGTCCATCGTGTCGGTCTCGCGGGTCGCCGGCCCGCCGCACTCCGGACAGGTCGTCTCCTGCCACTCGTCGGCGGCGTCGAGCGGGTTCCCGGTGGTGTTGATGAACTCGGGCAGCTCGACGGGCAGGTCCTCGTCGGGCACCGGGACCGCGCCGCAGTCGTCGCAGTGGACCATCGGGATCGGCGTCCCCCAGTAGCGCTGCCGGGAGATGCCCCAGTCGCGCAGCTGGTACTGCGTGGCCGGCTCGGCGCTCCTGATATCGTCCGTGATCCGCTCGCGCGCGGTCTCGCTGTCCAGTCCGGTGTACTTGCCGGAGCCGATTAGGACGCCGTCCTCCGTGAATGCGGCCTCCTCCACGTCCGGTGCGTCCGGGACCGCTTCGCCGTCGGGGTCGTCGGACTCCGGCGCGATCACGGGTCGGATCTCGACGCCCTTCTCCGTCGCGAACGCGTGGTCGCGCTCGTCGTGGGCGGGCACGGCCATCAGCGCGCCCGTCCCCACGTCCGAGAGGACGAAGTCGGCGACGTACACCGGGATCTCCTCGCCGGTGGCGGGATTGGTCGCGGTCAGTCCGGTCTCGACCCCGTTCGGCTCGTCGCCGTCGGGGTCGGCCTCGTGGTGGACGAACTCGTGGATCTCGTCGTCCTCCTCGGCCAGCTCCTCGGCGATCGGGTGATCGGGGGCGATCGCGAAGAAGGTCGCGCCGTATATCGTGTCGATCCGGGTCGTGAACGCCGTCACGTCCCCGTACCCGTCGATCGAGAAGTCGACCTCGCTGCCGTGCTGTCGGCCGATCCAGTTGCGCTGCATCTGCCGGACCGAGTTCGGCCACCCCTCTAGGTCGTCGATGGCGTCCAGCAGCTCGTCGGCGTACTCGGTTATCTTCAGGAACCACTGGTCGAGCTCGCGGGTCTCGACGGGGGTGTCGCAGCGCCAGCACAGCTCCGCGTCGCCCTCGACCTGCTCGTCGGCGAGGACGGTCTCGCAGGAGGGACACCAGTTCACCTCCGCGTCGCGGCGCTCGACGAGTCCGGCCTCGTGGAAGCGGCGGAACAGCCACTGGTTCCACCGGTAGTAGTCGGGGGTACACGTGGTGACCTCGCGGTCCCAGTCGTAGCCGAACCCCATCGACTTCATCTGCCCCTTCATCGTGTCGATGCAGTCGAACGTCCAGTCGCGGGGGTTGGTGTCACGCTCCTTGGCGGCGTTCTCGGCGGGCAGTCCGAACGCGTCCCACCCCATCGGGTGGAGCACGTCGTCGCCGCGCATCTGCCGGTACCGGGCGTACGCGTCCGTGATCGTGTAGTTGCGGACGTGACCCATGTGGAGCTTCCCGGACGGGTACGGGTACATCCCGAGGACGTACGTCGGGTCCGAGGCCTCGTCCGGGACGTGGTACACGTCGGCGTCGTCCCACGCCTCCTGCCACCGTTCTTCGACCGCCGCGTGGTCGTATCTCTCCTGAGACATCTGCTTATATACTCGTGGTCGGTTCTGCGTCGTATAGCTTTCCATCCAGTGGTGCGCCGTGACACGGGGCGACGCGGCCGTTGCGCGCGCCCGCGCGAGCGCCGGCGCGCTGGCGGCCTACAGCTTCTCGGCGTTCCTCGCCTGCTCGACCCGCTTCGTCGCCTGCTCGACCCGCTTTCCGGTCGCGTTCGCGAGCCCGGGCGGGAGCCCCTCCCGCGCGGCCGCGAGCCGCTCCTCGATCCGGGCGATCCGGTCGAGCACGTTCGCCAGTTGACGCTCCGTCCCCTCGGCGTCGCCCTCGCGGGCGCGCTCCTCGGCCCGCTCCGCGGCGTCGACCGCGGCCGCGAGGGCGCGTTCGAGCCCGTTGACCGCGTTCGACGGGCCCCCCGAACCGCCGCCGCTCCCGCCGCTGTCGTTTCCGCCGCCGCTCCCGCCGCCCGCGCCGCCGTCTCCGTCCCCGCCGTCGCTCTCGGCCGCCGCGGCCGCGACCGCCGCGCGCGTCTCCTCGGCCACGTCGGCGACGTAGCCCGCGAGCGGGGCCGCCCCGGTCTCCGGGCGCTCGATCCGGATCGCGTCGTCGCCGGCGCCCGGACCGTCTCCCTCGTCGCCGTCGTCTCCCGCCCCCGGCCGGTCCGGGTTGACGCGGTACGCGCCGACCTCGTCGTCGGCGTCGCGGACCTCCGTCGTGTACGCGCCGCCGGCGTGGACGTAGGCGGCGTCGCTCCCCTCGATCGCGGAGTCGTAGATCCGCCCGGCGAAGTCGTCCTCGATCGCGGTCCGGGTCAGGTCGACCTCGCTCTCCGCGTCCGACAGCTCGACCTTCCGCGCGTTCTCGCGGGCGACGAGCGGAATCTCGCCGTCGACGCCGGCGGTCGTCACGGCCTCGTCGGCCGCGACGGTCAGCCGCTCGCTGTGGGGCGCCCGCCCGGCGCCGTTGACCGTGAAGCGGTGATCGCCCTCGGGGACGCCGTTCGCGACCGCGACGCCGCCGGCGAACGTCGGCACCGCTTCCGGGTCGCTCTCGATCAGCGCGAACGACTCGACGCTCGACTCGGTCGTGGTCAACCCCTCGCCGTCGGGCGCCTCGTCGCTCTCGGTCGCCCGCGTGACGCGCGCGACGACGGCGTCGAGCCCCCCGGCGGCCTCGTCGCCGAACGACGGGTCGTCGGCGATCGCGTCGTACCGGTCCGCCATCTCGGACCGGTGGTTCCCCGCAGTGACGTCGAGCGCGGGGTTCTCGTAGCGCGGCTGCTCCCACGGGACGCCGGTGGTCGTGATGTGGCTCGCGACCGCGTCCTCGACGGTCTCGGGCACGGCGAACTCGAAGCTGAGCTGCGGGCCGGTGAACGCGTCGATGTCCTCCAGCTCGGCGCTCTCCACCAGCTCGTACTCGACGACGGACTCGGCGGCCTCGGCGGCGAGCGCGGCGTCGTCGCCGTCGTCGGGGCGCTCGCCGTGTCGGAAGGCGATCCCCGTCTCCCGGAGCGGCAGGTCGGTCGGCGGCGAGCGCAGCGCGTCGAGCGACCGGACCGTCAGCGCGCCGTCGACCAGCGAGGACTCCGAGACCGACGGGAGGTCAGGGTGGTCGTAGATCGGCTCCCCTTCGTACTCGGGGACGACGAACGGCAGTCGGGCCCCCTCGTCGCGGGGCAGACCGTAGGCGATCGGAATCCCGAGCAGGTCCTCGACCGTGTCGATCGTCGTGTTGGTGATGTCGGCGAGCAGGCCCTCCTCGCCGACGCGCCGGAAGCCGTCCGGGATCTCGTTGATCGAGAGCGTGCTGGAGTGCGAGCCGAGTTCGGGGAGGATCCGCGGGACGACCTCGGGGTCGGGGTCGAGGAACTCGTTGTTGGGCACGCTCCGCGAGTGCGAGCTGGCGACGTACAACTGCGGGTCGCCCGAGTTGAGGTCGACGAAGACGTGGAGCACCTCCCAGTCGTGCCAGTGGAAGTTCGCGGTGAACTGGTCGAACGCGGAGTAGAGCCAGAACTGGACGACCGCCAGCGGGGAGTCCTCGTAGCGCATCCCGTTGTAGAAGACGGTCGGGTTCGGCGGCTCGCCCGCCTCGTCGTACCGCTCGTGGTAGCCGTCGAACGCGGCGAAGCCGTCGACGACCGTCTCGCCGTCTGCCTCGCTCGCGTACGGTCGCGGGTCGGTCGGGTACCACGGCTCGGCGCTGTCGAAGTACAGCGTCGGCGCGAACCGCGCCGCGAGTTCGTCGAGCCGGTCCGCGTCGAGATCGGTCGTCGACGCGTCGTCCGGCTCAGGGCCGGAACAGCCCGCGACCGCGGCGCTCCCGGCGCCCGCGAGCGCGCCGAGGACGGTCCGGCGGTCGACGCGACTTGCGGGCGCTTCGTCTGGCCCGCTCCCCCTCGCACCGTCGCCGGCGTCGGCGTCCCGATCCATTTCCTCGGGCGACGTGAGCCGCACGAATAACACTTCTGCCGCCCGCGAACCGCTCGTTCGTCTCGGTTGTCACGGCTCCCGGCGTCCCAGCGAGACGTCCGAGACGACGGCACCGACGCCGTCGACCGACGCCACCGCGCCGTACTCCCGGGCCGAGGCGACCGTCCACGGCAGCACCCGCAGCCCGGCGGTCGCGGCCCGCGAGACGATATCCGTCCGGAGGCACAGCTCGTACCGCGGCGACACCGCCGCACAGCCCAGTTCCGTCGCCGTCTCGACGATCCCCGCCACGTCCTGCGGCGGATACGCCCACCTCGGCAGTCCGACCCCCGCTCGGCTCCCCGGGATCAGCGGCCTGAGCGGCCGCGCCGGGACCGACTCCCGGGCCCCGTAGACGGTCGGGACCGTCGGGTCGGCCGCGTTCGCGGCCTCGATGGCCGCGGGGTCGTCGGCGGCGACGGCGAGCCCGTGGTCGCGTTCCGCGCCGGCCGCGACCGCGTCGGCCGCCACGCCGCGCTCCTTCAGGTCGAGCAGGACCCACGCGTCCGACGGCACGGCGTCGAGCGCCGCGGCGATCGTCGGCACCGGTTCCCCCGACCCCTCGACGGAGAGCTCGGCGAGCCGCCCCGCCGGGGTCCGGCCGACGCGACCGGTCGCGTCCGTCACCCGCCCCAGCGTCGCGTCGTGGAAGGCGACGAGCTCGCCCGTGCCGCAGCGGCGCACGTCGAGCTCGACCCGGTCGACGACGGCCGTCGCCGCCTCGATAGCCGCGACCGTGTTCTCCGGGTGTTCGGCCGCGAAGCCGCGGTGCGCGACGAGCGGAGGGTCCCCCCTACCGGCGGCCGCGCCGGCCCCCGCGGCGTAGCCGTCGTTTCCGCCGGCATCGCCGCTCCCGCGCCCGGCGCAACCGGCGAGGGCGGCCGACCCCGTCGCCGCGACCGCACCGCCCGCGAGCGCCCCGCTCCGCCGAAGCATCGCTCTGCGGGTCGCTTCCGTCCGCGCGTCGGATCCGGGCGGGGCGGCGTCGCACACGGCGGTCTCACCGTCTGACGTTCGGCGCCACGGACAAAAGTCCGGGGGCACGGACCGAACCGCGCGACGCCGTCTCCGGGAGAAGGTATTTGCGGCCGGCAGCCCGATTCCGGGGTATGGACGGGAAGCAGGCCCTCTACTGCGCGGCGATCGCGATCGCGGTGTTGATCGGGGTCGGTATCGTCGTCAGCGTGGTCTCCGCGCTCGTGAGCCTCGTCTGGACGATCGTCTCCGGGGTCGTCTCGCTCGCGGTGCTGGCGGGGCTCGTTTACGTCGCCTACAAGGCCGGCTCGTGGCTGCTCGGCGAGGGCGGCTCGCCGTCGCTCGACTCGATCGGCTCGGAGTCCGCCTCGTCGACCTCGGTCGACGCCGGGAGCAGCCGCCAGGACCGCCTCCGGAAGCAGTACGTCGAGGGACAGATCAGCGAGGCGGAGTTCGAGCGGCGCATCGGCGAGGAGTTGGAGACCGAGGAGGTCGACGAGATCGACCGCGAACTCGAACGGGAGCGGTAGGCGTCGACCACCGCGGGGACTCAGAACCGCTCGCGGAGCTCAGCGCGTAAGTCGTCGACGCCGAGGTCCTTCATCGCGAACAACACGAGCAGGTGGTAGACGAGGTCGGCGCTCTCCGCGGTGAGCTCCTCGCGGTCGTCGTCCTTCGCCGCGAGGATGGCCTCAGTCGTCTCCTCGCCGACCTTCTCTAAGACCGCGTTCTCTCCCTTCTCGTGGGTGAACAGGGACGCGGTGTACGACCCCTCCGGGAGCTCCTCCTTGCGCGACTCGATGGTGGCGAACAGCTCGTCGAGGACGGCCTCGGGGGGCTCGTCCGCGCTCGATTCGCCCTCGGCCGGATCGCTCACGCGACCACCTCCCGCTCGGGGAAGAAGGCGAGGTCGTGGATCCGCGGGTCGTCGGTGAGCTCCGGGTGGAACGCGGTGGCCACGACCGGCCCGTCGCGCACCGCGACCGGGCGCCCGTCGACGGTCGCGAGCGTCTCGACGCCGTCGCCCACGTCGTCGATGGCCGGCGCGCGGATGAACACGGCGTGGAAGGGGTCGTCGAGGCCGGTCACCGGGACCTTCGCCTCGAAGGAGTCCTTCTGCCGGCCGAACGCGTTGCGGTCGACGGAGACGTCGACCAGCCCCAGCGGCTCGACCCGGTCGTCCTTCGCGTCGGTCGAGCAGACGATCAGTCCGGCGCAGGTGGCGAGGATCGGCTTCCCGGCCGCGGCGTGGTCCCGTATCTCCGCGGCGATCCCCTCGCGGTGGATCAGCCGCGAGATGGTCGTCGACTCCCCGCCCGGCATCAGGAGGACGTCGCAGTCGGGCACGACCCCCGACTCTCGGATCTCGACGACCTCCGCGGACTCGTCGTGGGCGGCCGCGGCGTTGCGGACGGCGGCGGCGTGTTCGGCCACGTCGCCCTGGACGGCGATGACGCCTGCTTTCATACGTATCGGTGGGGCGGGCGCGTGGAAAAAGGGCGCGCTACGCGACCGGTCGACTCGGGATCGGTGCGTCGGCAGAACGGGAACGGCGGGGTCGTTACGCGACCGTCAGCGAGAGGATCTGGACGAACACGCCGAAGAGGACGCAGAACGCGAGGACCGTCTTGGGGTCGATCGCGATGGCGTTCCGGTCCTCGTTCTCGAAGTAGCGGACCAGTCCCGCACTGGACATCAGCCCGCCAGAGTTGGAACCACTCATGTCCGCTTCTGGACGGCGACGCGTCCTAAACGTTTCGTTCGTCGTTCGGACCGTGTTCGCGCCACCGTCGCGCGGTCGCCCGGTCGAGCCGCCGCCGAGCGCGCGCACGCACAAGTGGGAAACCCTTATGCGCGGCCCGGCGGTAGTTGACCGCGACTATGACCGTTCGACTGCTGGATTTCCACGCCGAGTGGTGCGGCCCGTGTAAGACCCAAGACCCCATCCTGGAGGAGATCCAGGAAGACCTCGGCGACGCGTTCGAGCTCCAGAAGGTCGACGTCGACGAGGAGCAGGACGTCGCGAACCAGTACCAGGTCCGCTCGCTCCCGACGCTCATCGTCGAGAACGACGACGGCGTCGTCGACCGCTTCGTCGGCGTCACGCAGCGCGAGGACATCGAGGCCGCCCTCTCGGAAGCGGGCGCCTGACCAGGACTTTCGCCGACTAGCCTCTCCTCCCGCGACCGTCGCGGCGTCTCGCAACCTTTTACAGCACCGCCCGCACAGTAGCCGTATGGCCAGTTTCGACGCCGCCGAACGTCGCATGCTCGACCGACAGATCTGTATGCGCTGTAACGCCCGCAACGCCTCCGAGGCCGAGCGCTGCCGCAAGTGCGGCTACACCAATCTCCGCCCGAAGGCGACCGAGCGCCGCGCGGCGTAACCCGGCCGTTTCCGGGTCGTTCACGGCCCTTCTCGCGGACTCTCCTCCTGACCGCCAGCCGCGCGTGTGCCTCGCTCCGCCCCAGCTTCGCGGTTCGCTCGGGGCTCCCTTCGGTCACCCCTCTCTCACCGCGTCCCTCGCACGCGCTCCTCGCGGCCGCCGAAGTCGGTGGTCGGTCTCGCAGTCACTCGGTTTTAAACCCGGCTCCCGCTCACCCGTCGGGGTATTTCGGCTCGCGGCGCTCGGCGCGCTCCGTCGCGCGCTCGATCACCTCGCGGAGGGTCTCCGGGCCGTCGACGGCGCGGTAGATGTCGCCGTGGCCGGGGAACAGCGCCCTCGTGGAGTCGGGCAGCCGGTCGAGGATCTCGCGGAGACTCTCGATCAGGCGCTCGCGCGACTGGCCGGCCATGTCGGTCCGGCCGAACGAGCCGTCGTCGAAGGCGCCGTCGTTGTACACCACCACGTCGCCCGAGTAGAGCCGCTCTGCGCCGACGAGCGAGACGTGGTCGTCGGCGTGTCCGGGGGTGTAGACGACCTCGCAGGACTCGTCGCCGACCACCACCTCGTCGCCGTCCCCGAGCGCGGCGTCCCGGAGCGGGTGATCGGCGTACGCGAGCACTTCCGCGTCGAAGCGCTCGACCACCGCGCCGAGCTCGCCCACGTGGTCGCGGTGCTGGTGCGTGATCACGACGCGGTCGAGGCCGTCGACGCCGGCGTCGGCGAGGGCGTCGGCGACGGCGTCCTCGACGCCGGGCATCGTTCCCGCGTCGACGAGCGCCGTCTCGTCCCCAACGACGAGGTACGCGTTACAGGTGAACTCCTCCGCGTCCGCGGTGACGGTGATCGGCTCCATGCCTCCACTCGCTCGCGGAGCGACAAAAGCGTACAGTCGCACCCCAGCGAGCCCCTCGGGTCCGCTGGCGGCCGTGGATTTATGACTCACCCCCTGTTAGTGTCACACACAAATGGGCTTCGGCAGCTACGACGAGTCCGAACAGGAGAATCAGGACCTGGACGCGGACTTCGACGACGACGACGGCGTCCGGGCTGCCCAGGAGACCCACCAAGGGTCCGTGGACTACGAACCCGGCGCCTCGAACGACGAGCTTCTCGACCGGCTCCAGGAGATAAAGTCCGAGGACGCGTGAGTGACCACGCCGAGCCGCGCGCTCGGCGTCGCTTTCTCTGACGCCCGCGACGCGAGCCACGGGGCCGGCGTCGTCGTTCGCGCCGACGGGACCCCCGACGGCTTCGCGTTCGCGCGGTGTACCGTCGGCGGCACCGACGCGACCGACGCGGTGATCGACTGCTGGCGCACGCTCGCCCGCGAGGACGTCCGCCACGTGGTCTGTGCGGGGGTCGCGCCCGCGTGGTTCAACCTCCTCGACCTCGACGAACTCGCCGAGACGCTCGACCGCCCGGTCTACGCCGTGAGCTACGAGGCGAGCCCCGGGCTCGAACCGGCGCTCCGGGACGCGTTCGACGGCGAGGCCCTCGCCGACCGGCTCGCCGCGTACCGGTCGCTTCCGCCCCGCGTTCCGGTCGGCGACCCGGACTCGGATCGGCCCCGATTCGTCCGCGCGGTCGGTATCGAACCGGAGCGCGCCGCCGCGGCGATCCGGGGACTCACTCGCGACGGCTTCCGGCGCTGTGAGCCCCTCCGGATCGCGGCGCTCGCCGCGAGCGCGCACCGTGAGGCGGCGACGGCCGAGTAGGCGGGGCTCGGCGTGCGGCCCGTTCGACCGACGCTACTTAGACGACCGCGCCCGGAGCCGTGGGCATGAGCGAACACGGCGGCGACGGCTCCGCGCTCGACGAGGACCTCCGAGTGCCATCCTGCGAGCGGTGCCCGGCGCTGGTGGAGTCGCGGAGCCGGATCGTCGACGGCGTCGGCCCGACGAACGCGGACCTGCTGTTCGTCGGCGAGGGGCCGGGCGCGACCGAGGACGAGGAGGGCGAGCCGTTCGTGGGGCGGTCCGGCGACGTGCTCGACGAGGCGCTGCGCGACGCGGGGCTCGCCCGCGCCGACGTGCGGATCACGAACTGCGTGCGCTGCCGACCGCCGGACAACCGCGACCCGACGACCGAGGAGCTGGCGAACTGCCGCGGGTACCTCGAAGGCGAGATCGACCGACTCGACCCGGAGCTGATCGTGACGCTCGGGAAGGTGCCGAGCGAACACCTCCTCGACCGCTCGGTCGCGATCACCGGCGAGTCCGGCGACGTGGTCGACGCGCGGCTCGCCGGCGTGTCGCGGCGCGTACTGTTATCCGTCCACCCCGCAGCGACGCTGTACGACCGGAGTCAGCGCGACGGCTTCTTCGAGACGATCGCCCGGGCGGCCGAACTGAGCGGCGTCAGCGACCGGGGAGAAAACGGCGGCGACGGCCAGTCGCGGCTCGGCGAGTTCTGAGTCGGCTCAGTCGCGGCGGTCGCCGACGCCGAGCCACTTCTTCGGGTCGAACAGGCCGCGGATCGCTTCGATGAGCCCCTTCCCCTCGTGCTCGCCCGGCCGGAGCCGGGCGCGGATGCGCGAGGAGATGAGTTCGATGCCGAGGACGACGATGAACACCATCACCAGCCCCGCGGCGGTCTGCTGGAACTCGAAGAGGTCCTGACTGTTCCGGATCATCAGTCCGAGCCCGCCAGCGCCGACGACGCCGAGCGAGATCGCGATCCGGGTGTTGATCTCTACGATGTACAGCGTCCACGCGATGAAGGAGCGGGAGACCTGACTCAACATCCCGAAGCTCACGGTCTGGGTGCCCGACGCACCGGTCGACCGGATCGCCCCGATCGGCCCCTCCTCGATCTCTTCGAGGTCGTCGGTGAACAGGCGGCCGAGGTTCCCGATGCTGTCGGTCGCGATCGCGAGCACCGCCGTCACCTGTCCCGGTGGGCCGATGGGGATGTACAGGAAAATCCAGACGATGGCGGGGATGGCGCGGATCCCGCTGAGGGTGCCCCGAAAGATGAAGTTGAACGGGAACGGCGTGACGCGCTCGCTCCCGAGGACCCCGAGGACGAGCGCGAACGGGAAGGCGAACACGGTGCCCATGATGCCGAGCAGGAGCGTCACGAGGCTCGCCTTCACCAGCGACTGCCGCGACGACTGGAAGCTCTCGATGATGTGGGCGCCGCCGTCGCCGAAGCTCGCGGGGATCGCTTGTAGCCCGCTGATCCCTTGGTCTTTGGTGTAGATCGTGAAGTTCTGGAAGTCCGGCGGGAAGAAGCCGGTCGAGATGAACTCGTACATCCCCGGGAGCCGCCCGGCGACGACGTTGGGCTGGAACCCGATGAAGCCGAGACCCCAGTAGGTGACGCCGAGAACGGCCGCGAGCAGCCCGGCCCACAGGAGGTATTTGAGTCGGCGGAGCCGTTCGAGCGCGCGGAACTGGTCGTCGATCGCCGAGTCGGGCGAGCTCACGCCCGCTCACCCCCGTCGGCGGCGGCGTCGACGTCGGCGTCGCTCCCGCCGAGTTCGTCGCCGCTCGTTCCGGTCGGAACCGTCTTGCCGCCTTGGGCTTCGCCGTAGTAGATCCGGTCCATCTCGTCCATGGTGAGGTCGTCGGCGTCGCCGTCGAAGATCACCTCGCCGCCGCGGATCCCGAGGAACCGGTCCCCGAACTCTCGCGCGATGTTCACCTGGTGGAGGCTGGTGATCGTGGTGAGGTCCTGCTCGGTCGCCGCCTTCTTGAGGTAGCGCATCACGTCGCGGGCCGCCTTCGGGTCGAGGCTGGCGACCGGCTCGTCGGCGAGGACGATCTCGGGGTTCTGGACGAGTGCGCGGGCGATCCCGACGCGCTGTTTCTGTCCCCCGCTCATCGACTCGGCGCGCTGCCCGGCCTCGTCGAGGAGGCCGACGGTCTGGAGTGCCTCCAGAGCGGTCCGCTTGTCCGCGTCGTCGTGCATGCCGAGGGCGCTCCGGAGGAGCCCGTTCCGCGAGGGCGCCCCGGATAGCGCGTTGCCGAACGCGGTCTTGCTCTCGATGAGGTAGTGTTCCTGGAACACCATCCCGACCCCGCTGCGGTTCCCTTGAAGCTCTTCGCCGCCGATGCGAACGGACCCCTCGGTGGGTTCCGTGAGCCCGTTCAACACCCGCAACATCGTCGACTTGCCGGCACCGGAGGGACCGAGCAGAATGACGAACTCCCCCTCGTCGATGGTGAACGACACGTCGTCGAGGGCGACGGTGTCCTCGTCGTATATTTTACTGACGTTTTCGAATTCGATCGTTGGCATGAGGTGTGAGTTTGTTCAAAAACAGACCGATCGTGTGAAAAACGATCCGAAGTTGGGGGACCGTGAGGGATCTACTGATTGAAGATGTCGGTTCCGACGCCGAGCTCGTCGGCGACGTCGATGACGGACTGGTAGTCGTCCTGGGTCGCCCCGCGGACGCGGCTGAACCAGAGGTCGTCTCCGGTGCCGTCCTCGCCGTCCGCGCCGTAGTAGATGCTGTCCGGGCCCTCCAGGAACGCCTCCTGGATGGCGCTTTTCACGTCGTCGTCGAGCTCGGGCGAGACCACGATCGGTGCGCGCGGGAGCCCCTCGTCCTCGTGGAGGGTAGTCGCGACCTCCTGCCACTCGTCCGGCGTGGGGCCGGTCTTCGTGTCGCGGACGAAGCCGCCCATCGCGGCCGCGTCGACCTGGCCCTGTTCGAGGAGGGTGTACGAGCCGACGTGGCCGCCGGCGAAGCGGGCGTCGAACTCGGCCTGCGACCCGTTTCCCTCGGGGAGCTCGCCGACGTCGAGGTCCCCCTGGCTCGACATGCTGTACAGCGGGTACAGCGCGCCGCTGGTGGAGAGCCGGTCGGAGAACGCGACCGTCTTCCCGGAGAGGTCGGACAGCTCGGTGATGTCGCTGTCGTTCGGCGTCGCGATGATGCTCTTGTACGTCCAGCCGCCGTAGCCGTACCGCTGGAGGATGACCTCCGCGTTGCCGGTCTTCACGCCGAGGGCGGCCGCGAACGGCCCGGTCTCGGCGATGTCCAGCGTCCCCTGGCCGAGAGACTGGATGATGGCGCTGTAGTTGCTTCCGATGGTCCCCTCAACGCTGAGGTCGCTGGGGACATCGTAGTTCTCCCGGAGGTAGCTCCCGATGTGCTCTTCGAGCGGGGAGTACTGTACGTTGAGGTCCTCCTGCGGGACGGACGGCGAAATGCCGAAGTCGATCGTGCCGTCGCCGCCGAACGTCATCTCCGGTTCGCTGTCCGACCCGTCGGAGCCGTCCGACCCGTCAGAGCCGTTCATGCCGTCGGAGCCGTCCGACCCGTCGCCGCCGCCGCTACAGCCGGCCAGTCCAACGATGCTTGCCGCACCCGCGATCTTGAGGAATTGGCGTCGTCGCTCCATGAGGAGTACGTGTGTGGGTTTTACTGTTCTATCAAAAGTGTTGCTGTTCAAATATACGTACGGCTACGTACCGCTATGCAACGCCTCACGGATGGAAACTGACTTCCACCGCGGTCGCGAACCGGAACCATGGACGAATCTCCACCGGACCGCGACGTGTCCGTCGCGCTCGTGGACTACGGGCTCGGGAACCTCCGGTCGGCGACTCGGGGGTTGGAGCGCGCGGGCGCGACCGTCGAGATCACCGACGATCCCGAGGCGTTCGCCGCGGCCGACGGCGTCGTTCTCCCGGGCGTCGGCGCGTTCCGCGAGGGGATGGAGAACGCCGGCCCGCTGCGCGAGGCGTTGACCGACCACGCCGAGGCCGGTCGCCCCCTCTTCGGGATCTGTCTCGGGATGCAGATGCTCCTGACGACGAGCGAGGAGGCCGACCACGAGGGCGAGGGCGAGGTGACCGGACTCGACCTGATCTCCGGTACCAACGTGCGCTTCGAGGTGGACCGGAAGGTGCCGCACATGGGCTGGAACGAGCTGGAAGTCGAGCGGGAGCACCCGCTGGTCGAGGGAGTCGACGGCGAGTACGCCTACTTCGTCCACTCCTACTACGCCGAGCCGGACGACGCCGACGCGGTCGTCGCCACCGCCGACTACGGGGTCGACTTCCCGGCGGTCGTCGCCAACGAGGCCGGCAACGTGTTCGGCACGCAGTTCCACCCCGAGAAGAGCGGCGAGACGGGGCTGACGATCCTGCGGAACTTCGTCGACTACTGCGCGGAGCGGTAGCCCCCGTTCCCTTCTACAGCGCGTCGTACGGCCCCGGCTTGGCCGCGGTCAGCCGGTCGACCTGCTCGTCCGACAGGTCGATCGTCGCCGCCGCGAGGTTCTCGCGCAGCTGGTCGACCGTCCGGGCGCCGACGATGGGCGCGGTGACGCCGTCGCGGTGCGCGAGCCACGCGAGCGCGGTCTGCGCGGGCGACGCGCCGACCTCGTCGGCGACCGCGTCCAGCTCGTCGTGGACGTCGAAGTTCTCCTCGGTGAGGTACGCCTCCTGGAAGCGGCTCGACTCGGCGGCCTTCGAGTCGTCGGGGAGGTCCGCGTCGCGGTCGTACTTCCCCGTCAGGAAGCCCTGCCCGAGCGGGCTCCACGGGGAGACGGCGAGATTCTGCTGGCGCGCGAACTCGAGGTAGTCCCCCTCGATCTCGCGGTCGACGAGGTTGTACCGCGGCTGGAGCACCGTGAACGGCTCCCACCCCTCGCTGCGGGCGATCGCGTTGGCGCGGGCGACCTTCCAGGCGTTCGGGCGGAGCGTGGAGGCGCCGAGGTAGTGGACCTTGCCGGACTCGACGAGCCCGTTGAGCGTCTTCATCAGCTCGCGGGCCGGCGTCTCGTCGTCCCAGCGGTGGATGTAGAGGACATCGATGTAGTCGGTGTCGAGCCGGTCGAGGAGGGCGTCGACGCGGTGGCGGACGTTCTTGCGGTTCGTCCCGCGGCTGTTCGGGTCGCCGTCGCGGATCTGCCA
Organism: Halorubrum ezzemoulense DSM 17463; assembly: GCF_002114285.1. Taxonomy (GTDB): domain Archaea; phylum Halobacteriota; class Halobacteria; order Halobacteriales; family Haloferacaceae; genus Halorubrum; species Halorubrum ezzemoulense. Next base: position 26,023 of record NZ_NEDJ01000006.1, on the reverse strand, counting down.
GTACACCTTCGACGCGATCGTGTAGCGCTCCCGGTCCCGCTCGGCGAGCCAGTCGCCGATCCAGCGCTCGCAGTCGCCGCCGCCGTACACGTCGGCGGTGTCGATGTACCGCCCGCCGGCCGCCTCGTAGGCGTCGAGCAGCTCGTGGGCGCGCTCCTCGTCGATCTCCACGTTCCCCGCCTCGGTCACGCGGCCGAACCGCCACGTGCCGAACTGGAGCTCGCTCGTCCGCAGGCCGGTTCGGCCGAGCGGCACGGTTCCCAGGTCGATCTCGTCGAGTTCGGGCGTCATCGCCGAACGGTTGTCGCGGTCGACTCAAAAAGGCACAGCAAGCGGACGCGATGTGTCAACGAGTGTCGATCGCAGGGTCCCAGCGGCGGCTACTCACAGGTCACGGCGAAGTGCTCCTCGGCCGCGGCCGCGGTACACACCGGGCAGCCGGTGTCGAGGATCGTCTTTCGCATCGCGTCGTTGACCTCGATAGTCTGGTCGCAGTCCGGACAGGTGAAGTGAACGGTGGTCAACGGCCTTCCTCTCGGTTCACGGATGCGCGGGCTGTGAACATAAATGAACGGTTCCGAACCGCGGCGCCGACGCCGCCTCGGAGGCGAGCCCTCACTCGGTGCGCGGGACCGCGTACGCGCCGACCGCGAGGAAGACGGCCGCGAGCGCGGTCAACACCAGCAGGTCGCCGGTCCACGCGCCGCCCTCGAAGGTGATCGCCCGGGTCCCCCGCGCGAAGTACGTCAGCGGCGAGGCCGCGACCGCGGGCCGGAACCACGCCGGCAGCAGCGACGGGGTGACGAACGTCTCGGAGAGGAAGAGGAGCGGGAGCGCGACCGTGTTGCTCGCGGCGATCACGCCGTCCTGCGAGTCGGCGAGCGCGCCGAGGACGGCCCCGAGCCCGCAGAACAGCGCGACCGCGACCGCGACGAAGACCGGCAGGACGGCCAGCGCGGGCGAGAGGATGAGCGTCGCGTCGGTCACCGCCAGCACGAGCCCGAGGATGAGCAGGCTCGCGGCGCCGATGATCCCGACGTTGACGAGCGTGTGCGCGAGCAGCCACTCGGCGCGGGAGAGGGGCGTCGTCGCGAGCTTCTCGAACCGCCCGCCGTCGCGGTGGCGCGCGATCTCGGACCCGACGCGCGACAGCGGCGTGAACAGGACGACGACCGCGAGGTAGCCGGGGATGTAGTAGCCCGCGGGCTCGGCGAAGAGGCCGCCGCCGGTCGGCTGGGTCCGCACCAGCGCGCCGAAGATGACGACGAGGATGACCGGGAAGAAGAAGGTGAAGAACACCGCCGTCCGGCGGCGCGTGAACGAGCGCGCCGCCGCGACCGCCTCCGTCCGGACCCGCCCGAGGCGGCTCATCGCTCCCCTCCGTCGGTGACGGCCTCGGTCGCCTCCGCCGCGCCGCCCCGCCGCGCGTACTCCTCGCCGGTGAGCCGCAGGTACACGTCCTCCAGCGACGGCTCGGACCACGAGAGCGAGTCGAACGCGACGCCGGCCGCGTCGACCGCGTCGACCGCGTCCCCGATCGCCTCCGGGCGGACGCCGCGCACCCGGAGCCCGCCGTCGGTCGCCTCGACGGTCGGGTCGTCCCCGAGGCGCTCGCGGACGCCGGCCGCGACGCGCTCGACGGTCTCCTCGCCCGTCGCCGTCGCGGTGTCGGCGTCGAGGCGGGGCGCGCCGCCGTGCTCGGCGACCAGTCGGTCGGGGGCTCCGCTCGCGACGACCCGCCCGTCGCGGAGCAGCGCGACCCGGTCGGCGAGCCGCTCGACCTCGTCCATCGCGTGGCTCGTGAGGAAGACGGTCGTCCCGCCGGCCGCGAGCCGCTCGATCAGGCGGTGGATCGCCCGGCGGCCGGCCGGGTCGATCCCCGTCGTCGGCTCGTCGAGGAAGAGGAGGTCGGGGTCGTTGACGACGGCGGTCGCGACGCAGGTGCGCCGCTGCTGGCCCCCGGAGAGCGTCTCGTACCAGGCGTCGGCGTCGTCCGCCATCCCCACGTCGTCGAGGACGGACTCGGTGTCGCGGGCCGCGTCGTACAGCCCGCCGTAGTAGTCGACCAGCTCCCGGGCCGTGAGCCGCGCGGGCGGGTCGAACGACTGCGGCAGCAGCCCGATCCGGGCCGGGTCGACCGCCGCCGGCGCCTCGCCGAAGACGCGCAGGTCGCCCTCGGCCTCGGTGGTCCCCGTGAGCGCGCGCACCAGCGTCGTCTTCCCGGCGCCGTTCGGTCCGATGAGCCCGAACACCTCGCCGGCCGCGACGTCGAGGTCGACCCCGTCGAGCGCGACGACCTCGCCGTACTCCTTCCGGACCCCCTCGCCGGCGACGACGGGGTCGGCCGCGGCCCCGTCGGCGGCCGTTCCCGCGGCGGCGTCGGCGGTCGCTGTCTCGTCCATGCGATCGACTGCGGCCGCCGCGCGCGTAAGGGTTACTTTTCGGTCGACGCAGGGGTGTCGGCCCCTCCGGCGCGGTCGTGGTCACCGCGCCCGCCCTCCCGGTCAGGTCCGTTACGTCTAAGCGACGCGCCGCCGACTCACGGGACATGCACTACCACGAGGCGGCGGCGTTCCTCTTCGACCTCCGCCGCTTCTCGGTCAAGCCCGGCACGGATCGGGTGGAGGCGCTGCTCGCGCACCTCGGGGACCCGCAGGCGGACGTTCCGTTCGTCCAGATCGCCGGCTCGAACGGGAAGGGCAGCGCGGCGCGGCTGACCGAGTCGGTCCTCCGGGAGGCGGGGCTGTCGGTGGGGCTGTACACCTCGCCGCACCTCTCCGCGCTCGCCGAGCGGGTCCGCGTCGACGGCCGGCAGATGACCGAGTCGGCGATCGCCGACTTCGTCGAGGCGGTGCGCCCGTGGCTGATCGACCGGGCGGCCGCCGGCGAGCCGCTCACCTTCTTCGAGGTCGTCACGGCGATGGCCGTCGGCGAGTTCGCGCGGCGCGACGTGGACGTGGCCGTCCTGGAGGTCGGCCTCGGCGGCGAGTACGACGCGACCAGCGCGGTCGACCCCGTCGCGACCGCCGTGACGAACGTCTCGCTCGAACACACCGACGTGCTGGGCGACACGATCGCCGAGATCGCCCGGACGAAGGCCCGGATCGCCCACCCCGACGCGCCGCTCGTCACCGCCTGTGAGGGCGAGGCGCTCGACGTGGTCCGCGAGGTCGCCGGCGAGGCGGGCGCGCCGGTGACGCGAGTGGTCGGAGACGGCGCGTCGGAGGCGGCCGATCCCGATGATAGCGACGAGGACGCCGAAGCCGACGATAGGGACGAGGACACCGAAGCCGACGATAGCGACGAGGACGCTGAACCCAACGAGCGCGACGAGGGCGCCGACCCCACCGATAGCGACGCCGAACCCGACGACCCGCCGGCGTTCGCGGCGAGCTACGAGGGTCGCGTCAGCGCCACCGACGCCGAGGTCGCGCTCGCCGGCGAGCGCGAGGGCACCTACCGAATCCCGCTCGTCGGGCGCCATCAGGCGACGAACGCGGCCGTCGCCGTCGCGCTCGCGGACCGGACCGCGGCAGCGTTGCGAACCGACCTCGACGACCGCGACGTGCGCGACGGCCTCGCGCGGGCGACGTGGCCCGGCCGGTTCGAGGTGGTCGACACCGCGCCGCTGACCGTCCTCGACGGCGCGCACAACCCCGCGGCCGCCCGCACGCTCGCCGCGACGCTCGCCGAGTACGACTACGACGACCTCCACCTCGTGTACGCGGCGATGCACGACAAGGACCACGCCGAGACGGCTGCGGCGCTCCCGGACGCGGCGACGGCGGTCACCTGCCGGCCCGCCATCGACCGCGCCGAGGACCCCGCGGTCCTCGCGGCGGCGCTGCGCTCCGCCGGCGTCGACCGCGTGACCGCCGGCGACGACGTGGCGGACGCGCTCGCGGCGGCGGTCGACCGCGCCGAGGCGGGCGACTGCGTGCTGCTCGTCGGCTCGCTGTTCGCCGTCGCCGAGGCCCGGGCGGCGCGGATGCGAACGGTCCGCGAGCGGACGGTCCGCGGCGTCGACGGCGCGGCCCACGCGCTCGACACGGCCGGCGTTCAACCAGACGGGATCGCGGCGCACCGGGACGGCGTCGACCACCGCACCCTCACGCTCCGGCTACGAGGCGATCGGGCCGAGCGCGTCGCGGCCGCGGCGCGGATCGTCGGCGGCGACGCGGCGCTCGGGGGGCTCGGCGCGAACGAGGACCGGGGGGCCGGCGGCGAGCACGTCCCCGTCACCGTCGCGGGAACGGTCGCCGAGCTCCGCGCGCTCGTCGACCGGCTCGCCGCGAGCGACGGCGGCGGGCTCGGGGGTGTGGCGGCCGACCTCGCCGCGGCCGCCGGGATCGAGGCGCCGGACGGCGGTCGGAGCTCCGAGGGCGACGAGCCCGCCCCGGAGTTCCCGTGGAGCGACCGGACCGCCGTGATGGGCGTGCTCAACGTCACGCCGGACTCCTTCCACGACGGGGGGCGCCACGCCGACCTCGACGACGCGGTCGCGGGCGTCGAGCGGATGGTCGACGCCGGGGTCGACATCGTCGACGTCGGCGGCGAGTCGACCCGTCCGGGCGCGGACCCGGTCCCGGCGGACGAGGAGATCGAGCGCGTCGTCCCGACGATCGAGGCGATCCAGTCGGTGCCCGCGGTCGGGTCCGGGGACGTGCTCGTCTCGGTCGACACGCGCAAGCCGGCGGTCGCCCGGGCGGCGCTGGAGGCGGGCGCGGACATCATCAACGACGTGACGGGGCTGGAGGACCCGGCGATGCGGTCGGTCGTCGCCGACGCCGACTGCCCGGTGATCGTGATGCACAGCCTCGACGCGCCGGTCGACCCGGACGCCGACCCCGAGTACGACGACGTGGTCGGCGAGGTCGTCGACGCGCTGCGCGAGCGCCTCGCGCTGGCCGACACGGCGGGCATCGACCGCGACCGCGTCATTGTCGACCCCGGAATCGGCTTCGGGAAGTCGCCCGCGGAGGACTTCGAGCTGCTCGCGCGCTGCGGCGAGTTCGCGGCGCTCGGCTGCCCGGTCCTCGTCGGCCACTCCCACAAGTCGCTGTACGGCGCGGTCGGGCGCGACGCCGACGACCGCGAGCACGCGACGGTCGCCGGCACCGCGCTTGCGGCCGACCGCGGCGCCGACATCGTCCGGGTCCACGACGTGGCCGAGAACCGCGCGGCGGTCGACGTCGCCGCGGCGGCGAACGGCGCGCTCCGCGCCGGGGAGGACCCGGAGTGACTCGGCATCGGCGCCCGCTCGGCCCGGGAGCGGCCCCGCGCCGCGCCGACGGCAGCGTTTTGCCTCGCGATCCCCTCGCGCCGGTATGACCCGGCGCCTGCTGCTCGGCTGTAGCGCGGTCGGGAACGCGCTCGTCGAGCGCGCCCGCGAGGAGCGCGGCGACCGCGACGACCTGGTGGCGATCACGGACGACACCGGCTGGGTGTCGACGCTGCGCGACCGCAACGTCGCCACCGTCGAGGCCGACCCCTCCGACCCCGCGACGTATCCGGACTCGGCGGCGGTCGTGCTGGTCGCGAGCGACGACCCCGAGCGCAACGTCGCCGCCGCGCGCGCCGCTCGGGACAGGTACCCGGACGCGATGATCGTCGCGCACCTCGGTACGGCGCCGACCGAGGAGCAGCGGGCGGCGGTCGAGGCGGTCGCCGACCGCGTGGTCGACCCCGTCGAGGCGGTCGTCGATCGGGTCTCCGAGGCGATCGGACTCGCCGACGGTCGCGGCGCCTCCCCCGGGGCGGCCCTCTCGCGCGCCAATGCCGACGACGGCGAGAAGCCGGCCCGGCTGCTCGCGACGCTCCGGGGGTTCTCGGGGCCCCTGTTGGTCGTCGCGCACGACAACCCCGACCCGGACGCCATCGCCAGCGCGCTCGGGCTGGCGCGGATCGCGGAGTCGATCGGCGTCGACGCCGACGCCTGCTACGGCGGCGACATCTCCCATCAGGAGAACCGCGCGCTGGTGAACCTCCTCGACATCGGGCTCCGGTCGTTCGACGGGGTGGACCTCGACGAGTACGGCGGCGTCGCCCTGGTCGACCACTCCCGCGCCGGGATCAACGACAGCCTCCCCGAGGGCCACCCGGTCGACGTGGTCGTCGACCACCACCCGCCGCGGGGGCCGGTCGCGGGATCGTTCGTCGACATCCGGCCCGACGTCGGTGCGACGAGCACGCTCATCGCCGAGTACCTCTCGCGGTACGGGATCGCGCCGGACCGGGAACTCGCCACGTCGCTGCTGTACGGCATCCGGATCGACACGAAGGACTTCACCCGCGCGACCGCGACCGACGACTTCGAGGCGGCCGCCGCGCTGCTCGCGCACGCCGACGAGTCGACGCTCGAACGCGTCGAGAGCCCGAGCGTGAGCCCGGAGACGCTCCGCGTCCTCGCGGCCGCCATCGAGAACCGCGACGTGCGCGGGTCGGTCGCGGCCTCCTGCGTCGGCGAGATAACCGACCGCGACGCGCTCGCGCAGGCGGCCGATCGGCTTCTCGACCTGGAGGACGTGACAGTGACGTTCGTCTACGGCTACACCGACGGCGTGATCTACGGCTCTGCCCGCGCCCGCGGCGCCGAGGTCGACGCCGGCGAGTTGCTGCGCGACGCGCTCGATCCCGCGGGGTCGGCCGGGGGCCACGCCTCGATGGCTGGCGCGCAGGTCCCGCTCGGCATCCTCTCCGCGGTCGACGAGTCGGAGTCGCTGCCCGAGGTCGTCGAGGAGTTCGTCGCCGGGCGCTTCTTCGAGGCCCTCGACGACGCGCCGGCGCAGCCGACCGGGCTTCCGCCGGAGTTCCCGACGGACTGAGGCGCCGTCGTGCGAACCGGTCCCGAGGCGGCGTAAGACACTCATCACCGGGCGCCGAGATAGCGCCTGTTCCCGCCATGTCCGACGGCCTCTACGACGAGCGCCCGCGGCTGTACGACGCGATCCAGTCGGAGTGGGACTACGACCGCGACGCCGGCTTCGTGTTCGACGCGCTCGCCGACCGCGGCGTCGACCCCGAGCGTCTGCTGGAGGTCGGCTGCGGAACCGGCGAGCACACGCGCCGGTTCGCGGCCCGCGGAGTCGACGTGACCGCGATCGACGTCCACGAGGGGATGCTCGCGGTCGCGCGGGAGAAGTGCCCCGCCGACGCCGTCTCGATCTACCGGACCGGGCTCCCGGAGCCGGACCTGCACGACACCGAACCGTTCGACGCCGCCGTCGCCATCCGCGGCGTCGTGAACCACCTCGGGCCCGGCGACCTCGACCCCGCGCTCGCCGCGCTCCGGGACCGACTCCGGCCCGGCGGCGTCCTCGTCTTCGACAATTCCCCGCTGCCGTCCGACGGGAACTCCCCGGGTCTCGACGTTGGCCACGACGCAAATGGGGAACTCCGGTACGTCCGCGTCGCGCACCACGTCGCGACCGACGACGGCCGGCTCGACTGGCGCGCGGTGACGTTCACCCCCGACGGCGACCCGTTCACCGGCCGGCGCCGGATGACGCCGTTCGCCGACGAGCGGATCGGCGACGCGCTCGCAGATGCCGGGTTCGACGACGTTGACGTGTCCTCGGGGTACGGCCCCGGCGACGACCGGAGCGTGTTCGTCGCGGTGCGGTGAGCGGGTCCGCGGCAGTTCGTCGAGCGGGTCCGCGGCAGTTCGTCGAGCGGGTCGGTGGTGGTCCGGCGGGCAAGTCCGCGGCAGCATCGGCGGGGCGGTCGTGCGGGAATCGCGCAACGGTCGCAACGTACATAGGACGCGGCGGCCAACTGTGGGTAATGACCGACGACATCGTCGAACACCGCCGACTCATCATCGCCGGCACCGGTATCTCGGGTCTCTCCGCGGCCATATACGCCGCGCGCTCGAACAACGACCCGCTGCTCGTCGAGGGCGACCAGCCGGGCGGCCAGCTCACGCTGACGACCGACGTGGAGAACTACCCCGGCTTCCCCGAGGGGATCTCCGGGCCGGGGCTGATCAACGACATGAAAGAGCAGGCGCAGAAGTTCGGCGCCGAGACCCGAAACGGCGTCATCGAGGACGTCTCGAAGGAGCCGGCGGGCCACTTCCACGTCGCGCTCACCGACGGCGACGTGTACACCGCCGACGCCGTCATCGCGGCGTCGGGCGCCAGCGCGCGGACGCTCGGCGTCCCCGGCGAGGAGGAGCTGATGGGTTACGGCCTCTCCACCTGCGCGACCTGCGACGGCGCGTTCTTCCGCGACGAGGACATGCTCGTCGTCGGCGGCGGCGACGCCGCGATGGAGGAGGCGAACTTCCTGACGAAGTTCGCGGACACGGTGTACATCGCGCACCGCCGCGAGGAGTTCCGCGCCGAGGACGTGTGGATCGAGCGCACGATGGACGCCGTCGAAGACGGCGAGATCGAGCTCCTCCTCAACACCGAGCTCACCGAGATCCACGGCACCCCCGAGGACGGCATCGACCGCGTGACCCTCGTCGAACACCCCGACGGCCACCCGAAGGAGAAGCTCGACGACCCCGCGACCGCCGACGCGGTCGACGAGTACGACTTCGACGTGGGGGCCGTCTTCTACGCCATCGGTCACACGCCGAACACCGACTTCCTCGAAGGCACCGGTATCGAGACCGACGACGACGGCTACCTGCTCACCGAGGGCGGCCGCGGCGGCGGCCAGACCCGGACCGGCGTCGAGGGGCTCTTCGGCGCGGGCGACGTGGTCGACTTCCACTACCAGCAGGCGGCCACCGCCGGCGGGATGGGCGTGAAGGCCGCGCTCGACGCCGACGAGTACCTCTCCGAGCGCGAGCGCGCCGGCGAGCTGTACGAAGGCGAGCTCGACGCCGCGGCCGCGGACGACTGAAGCGCGGTCCGTCGGTTCCGACGCGTTCGATTCGTCGTCTCGACGGCTCCGTCCACACCCGTGACGCGATCGGTGACGCAAACCCCTCTTTGAGTTATACGCGGTACTATCTCCGCCTCTCCCGTCGTTGGAAACGTGATGAACAGACGCGGTCTGGTCGTCGTCGCCGCTGCGCTCGCGTTGTTCGTGACCGGTAGCGCCGTCGCCCTCGCCGGCCCCGTGTCGGGAGGGCCCGGCGGCCTCCTCGGCGGGGCGAGCGATCCGCCGGCGCTGCTCCACTTCGATACCGACGAGGTCCGCTGTCCCGACGACTTCTCGGCGAACAGCTCGACGTCGGTGGTCGCCGGCGCCGAGAACACGGGGATCACGTACTCCAGACACGTCTCGCTGCCGGGACCCTCGCACGCGATCGGCGGCCCGACGTTCGAGCGGGTGAACGAGTCCGCCTACGTGCTCGACGTTCCGACCGAGGAGACGGACGCGGCGCCGCGGTCGTGTTCCGGCGTCGTCCGCTACAACGGCACGGTGCGGATTCCCGCGGCCGACGACCCGTGGACCCTGATCGTGAAACAGGACGGCGAGACGGTCACGACGCTGCGCGGCGACTCGGACTCCTCGCTCCTCGGCGGGTCGACGAGCGTGAGCGGCAGCGTGTCGGCTCCCGATTCTGGGAGCAACTCGACGGACTCGTCGGAGTGAATCGGGCGAGCTATCGTAGCCGAACTCCCAGTTGCTCGCTTATGAACAACTGACAATCGACCGGCGGTGGCCGCCTCCAAAGCCCCAGCAGAGGGGCGGGCGCACGCTCGCTGTGTCCCTCAGTCGCTCGCGCTGCTCGCTCCTTTCGGTGCTTGCGTGGCCTGTGCCCGTCTCTCGGCTGCCCATTTGAATCCCACCCCGCACAGCAACCGCACCTCACACCTCCCCAGCCTCGTCAGTCGCCCTCCGCGTTGCTCCGGGCGACTGACTCCCTCGCGCGCGCTCCTCGCGCCCTCCAGGCGCTCGGAGGCACGCGCCACCGTAGTTCTATTTGTAAATGGTCGCCATCGCCGACCGATTCAGGACAGAATCTCCACGTCGTACCCCTCCGCTTCGAGTGCGTCGACGATGTCGGCGGCGTGTTCGGCGTCGTCGGTCTCTAATTCGAGTTCGAGTTCGGCGGCGTTGACGGCCACGTCCCGCGAGGTTCGGTCGTGGTGGACCGCGTACACGTTCGCGCCGGTGCGCGCGACGATGCTGGAGACGCGCTCCAGTTCGCCGGGTCGGTCCTTCAGGTCGATCGTGATCTTGAGGTACCGGCCCATCTGGACGAGCCCGCGCCGGACCACGGTGCCGAGGCGGTTGAGGTCGATGTTACCGCCGCAGAGCGCGGCGACGACCGTCTCGCCGTCGTCGTACTCGAACGCCTCCGAGAGGACGGCGGCGAGCGCGACCGCGCCCGCGCCCTCCACGAGCGTCTTCGCGCGCTCCAAGAGCAGCGTGAGGGCCAAGGCGATCTCGCGGTCGTCGACGGTGACGACCTCGTCGACGTACTCGGCCATGACCTCGAGGGTCTCCTCGCCGACTGACCGCGTCGCGATCCCGTCGGCGATCGTGTCGACGCTGTCGATCTCCGTGACCTCGCCCGCCTCGAGCGACTTCGCGGCCGACGCCGCACCCTCCGCCTGGACCCCCACGACGCGCACGTCCGGCAGCTGCTCTTTGATCGCCACCGCGATGCCCGAGATCAGGCCGCCGCCGCCGATCGGGACGACGACGGTGTCGAGGTCGGGGCAGTCGTCGACGATCTCCAAGCCGAGGGTCCCCTGTCCGGCCATCACCACGGGGTCGTCGAACGCGTGGACGTAGGTCCGGTCCTCCTCGCGCTCCAGCCGGTGCGCGTACGCCTGCGCTTCGTCGTAGTCGACGCCCTCCAGGCGAACGCTCGCGCCGTACCCGCGGGTGGCCTTCACCTTCGAGACGGGCGCGAACTTCGGCATCACGACGGTGGCGTCGACGCCAGCGCGGCTCGCCGCCAGCGCGACGCCCTGCGCGTGGTTCCCGGCGCTCGCGGTGACGACGCCGGCCTCGCGCTCCGCCTCCGAGAGCGTCTGTATCCGGTTCATCGCGCCGCGAATCTTGAACGCGCCGGTCCGCTGGAAGTTCTCCAGTTTCAGGTGGAGGTCCGCGCCGCTCATCTCGGAGAACGAGCGCGACCGCTCAAGCGGCGTGTGGCGGGCGACGCCCGAGACCCGCTCGCGCGCCTCGCGGATGTCGGCAAGACTGAGCATGCCACCCCGTCGCCGCGCCGCCCGCTAATCGGTTCCGGTCGGGGGCGACCGTCCACGGGACGGTCGACGGCACCCGCCGCGGTCGCCGTGTGCCGACTGCCTGCCGCCGGGCGGCCCGGCACGCCGAGCCGACGGCTCGCGGTCGGTGAAAGGGGGAATGCACGCGTGTGACGTGCGAGTGAAACGATGCGACGGAAATACAAAAAGGTGGGGCTACCAGAGCGAAAGTGAAACCGCACGACAGCGGCGCCGTCATCCGCCCGTCAGACGGTATCTCGGGGGGTCAGTCGCACCCGCACGTCGCGGGCGTCGAGGACGGAGCGCACTCGGTTGGGGAACGGGCCGGATCCGGGCCACGTCGCGTCCGCGTCGAGGCGCTCGGGGTCGCCGACGTACACCGCGGCGGCGTCGGGGTAGTCGGCCGGCGCGTCGAGCGGGACGGTCTCGCGGACGTACAGTCCGCCCCCGACGTCCTCGTAGGCGTCGAGCGCGTCGACGGCCTCCGTCCGGAGGAGTCGGCCCCCCGTCTCGCCGCCCGGCGCGAGCGTCGGGTACCGCCCCTCCACGAGCCGGAGGCCGTCGAGCGTCGCGGAGCCGACGAAGACGAACGAGTCGACGACCTCGGCGACCCGCTCCGGTTCGGTCAGCGTCCCGTACACGAAGACGTCCATGGGTGCCGTGGGTCGCTCGCGGCTTTCAACGTTCGGACGGCTCCCCGCGGCGTCTCTCTCGCCGCGCTGCGGCCGGCCTCCCGACGAATCCACAACCGTTTTACTCGCTTCCGCGGTCGGATTCGTAATGTCTACGCTGCGCGGCCACCGCGCCGTCTCTCTGATCGGAGCCGGCCTCCTCGTCGCCGCCGCGGTCCACCACGGCGCCGAGATCGGCGCCATCGGGAGCTCCGCCGGGCCGCTGCTGGCGTTCGCGCTCGACGGCGGGATCGCGGTCGCGGTCCTCGTCGCCGGCCGCCGGATCGCTCGCCGGGACCTCTCGCCCGCCGAGGAGCAGCGCGTCGCGCGGTGGACCGCCACCGGAACCGTCCTCGCCGTCGCCGCCTTCGCCGCGACGCTCGCCGTGCGCGCCTTCGAGGGCCGTCCGCTCGTCGAGCCGGCCTTCCCGATGCTCGTCGCCGCCGGCGTCGGGAGCCTCGGCGGCGCGATCGCGGGGTACTACGCGGTCCGGCAGTCGGCGGAGGCGCGCCGGGCGCGGGACGCGGTCCGCGCCGTCTCCTTCGTCAACCACCTCCTGCGGCACGACCTCCGAAACGACCTCTCGACGATCCGCGGCTACGCCGACCTGCTCGACGACCCCGACGGCTCCGGTCACGCCGAGACCGTTGCGGCGAAGGCGAGCGAGGGGCTCGAACGCATCGAGGCGACGAGCGCGGTCGCGGACGCGATCCTCGGCGACGCGGACTCCAGCCGCGTCGATCTCGCGGACACGACCCGAGACGTGCTGGCGGGGGTCGCCGACGGGGAATCGGCGGCGATCGAGACCGACCTCCCGGACGCGGCCCCCGTCGCCGCCAACGACGGCGTGCGGTCGATCGTCCATAACCTCGTCGAGAACGCGGTCGAACACGGCGGTCCGGGCGTCACCGTCCGCGTCGCCGTCCGCGCCGACGGTGACGAGGCGGCGCGCCTCGGGGGCGACGACGGGGTCGCGCTGGTCGTCGAGGACGACGGTCCGGGGCTTCCCCCGGAGGTACGGGACGGGTCGTTCCTGACCGACGAGGCGGTCGGCGGGGCGAGCGACGGCGGCGTCAGCGGCCTGCGGCTGGTCGCGACGCTCGCGGAGGCGTACGACGGGTCCCTCGACACCGGCGAGTCGTCGCTCGGGGGAGCGCGGTTCACGGTGACGCTCCCGCACGCACCGGCCGACTCGGCCGGCTCCGATACGTAGAAACCGCGGGCGCTCGTCGGGACCGACGCATGGACCTCCCGCGGCTGCGGCGCGTCTGGAAGCGCGTGTTCTCGCTCGCGTGGCCCGTGATGGCCGAGCAGACGTTCCGCACCGCGATGCGGACGACCGACATCCTGGTCACCGCGCTGTTCTCCCCGGCCGCCGTCGTCGCGATCGGCCTCGCCGACCTGTACGCCCGGTTCCCGCTGCGGATCGGGCTCGGCCTCGGCGGCGGCGCCATCGCGCTCTCCTCGCAGGACACCGGCGCGGGCGCCGCTGAGAACCGCGACGAGGCGGTGACGCAGGCGATCGTACTCGGCGCGCTCGCCGGGATTCCGTTCGTCCTCTTCGGGGTCCTCTTCGGCGAGCTCGCGATCGACGTGTTCGGCCGTCTGGTCGGCGAGGGGACCTCGCCCGCGGTCGTCGACCTCGGGTCGACGTACCTCGCGATCGTGTTCGCGACCGCCCCCGCGCGCCACGTCGCCCTCGTCGGCGCCCGCGCGCTCCAGGGCACCGGCGACACCCGCACGCCGATGTACGTCAACATCGCCGCCAACTCCGTCAACATCGCCGGTTCCGTCGTCCTCGGTCTCGGCCTGTTCGGCTTCCCGCGGCTGGAGGTGTTCGGCGTCGGTCTCGCGACCGCGACCGCGAACGTGCTCACCGCCGGGCTGCTCTGTTTCGCCATCTGGGGGTCGTGGACCGACGCGGACTTCGCGTGGCCGCGCGACCTCACCATCGCGAAGCAGCTCCTCGTGGTGAGCGCCCCGCGCGTGCTGGAGGGGTTCGGCTCGGAGATCGCCGAGTTCCCGTTCAACGCGCTCCTCCTCGGCTTCGGCGAGTCGGTCAACGCCGGCTTCCAGATCGGTCGCCGGGTCTACCAGCAGGTGACCGGCCCGCTCTCGCGCGGCTACAACGTCGCGGCGTCGGTCCTCGTCGGCCAGGCGCTCGGCGAGGGCGACCCGGCGGGCGCGCGGTTCGACGGCTGGGCCGTCGCCGGGCTCGGCGTGCTCACGGTCGGAACGATCGGGCTCGGGCTCGTGATCGGCGCGCCGCGGATCGTGCCGATCTTCACCGACGACGCGGCGACGGTCGCGTCCGCGGTCGACTTCGCGCGGGTGTACGGGCTCGCCGGCGCGGCCCTCGCCTGCTTCTCCGCGCTCTCCGGGTCGCTCCAGGGCGCGAGCGAGACCCGGATCCCGCTCGTCGCGCGCGTCTCGGCGATGTTCGGGCTCTTCCTCGGGCTCTCGTGGCTGCTCGGACGCACCGTCGGGCTCGGCCCCACGGGCGCGTACGTCGGCGTGTCCGCGGCCTACGCGTGGATGGCGCTCGTCGTCGTCGCCGGCTTCCGCTACTCGGGTTGGGCGACCCGCGCCGCGGACATGATGGACGCGCGCGGGTCCGGTCCGGACGCCGACCCCGACCCGCAATCGGGCGCCGAATCGGACCCCACGCCGAGCGAAAAATCGTCGTAGCCGCCGCGGTCGCCTCCAAACCCGCTCTTACGGCTCGCCGCCGAGCGACTCCTGCTCCGACCCCGCGTCGCCCCTGAGCCGGCGGCGGCGCTTGTCGTAGGCGGCCTCCAGTTTCGCGTTCGTCGCCCGCGAGACGAGGTAACAGTCGGCGTCGCCGTCGTCGCGGGGGTGCGCGCTCGCGACCCAGACGTGTCCGTCGCCGGCCGACAGGTCGTCCGCCCAGCGCTCGGCGGCCGCGCGGCTCTCGAAGGTGTGGCTGGGACCGTCCTCGAAGACGAGCCGTCCCACCTTCGCGTTCCGCTTGCGGGCCGAGGGTTTGATCGCGACGACGACGCTCACACCCGACGATCGACCGCCCTCGAATAAAAACCTCGTCAGACGCCGGCGCGCTCAGTCGTCGGCGACGGCGCTCGGGTCGGCGTCCGCCGCGTCCGCCTCCGCCGCGAGCAGCCGGTCGAGCCCGTCGACCATCCCGACGACGCTCGCGCGGGTGATGTCCGCGTCCGACGCCGAGACGCTCACGGAGCGGTCGCCCCGCGAGAGGTCGACCTCGACCGTGACGACCGCGTCGGTGCCGCCCGTGATCGCGTCGACGTGGTAGGAGTCGAGCTCGAAGGCGACGTCCGCCTCGGCGCCCGCGTCCCCGCCGCGCCCGCCGTCGTCGCCCGCGAGCGCCGCGCGGACCGCTTCGAGGCCGGCGTCGACGGGACCCGCGCCGGTGCCGGAGGCGACGCGCTCGTCCTCGCCGACTCGGAGCCGCACCGAGGCGGTCGGGAGGTTCCCGCCGGAGGTCGCCGAGAGGTCGACGAGCTCCACGTGGCGCTCGCGTTCGCGCCCGCGCACGTCGTCGGCGATCGCGAGCAGGTCGGCGTCGGTGACCCGCTTGCCGCGCTCGCCGAACTCCTTGACGCGGGCGACGACCTCGCGCAGCTCGCCGTCGTCGACCGCCACGTCGTGCTCGGCGAGCGCCGCCTTCACCCCCGCGCGCCCGGCGTGCTTCCCGAGGACGAGCCGGCGCTCCCGGCCGACGGTCTCGGGCGGGTACGGCTCGTACATCGTCCCGTCCTTCAACGTGCCGTCCGTGTGGATCCCCGACTCGTGGGCGAAGGCGTTCGCGCCGCAGACGGCCTTGTTCGGGGGGAGCGCGACGCCGGTCGCCTCTGAAACGGCCCGGCAGAGCCGATAGAGCCGAGATAGCTCGACCGTGTCGACGTCGTACGACTCCCCGAGCGCGATGGCGACCTCCTCGAGCGCGACGTTGCCGGCGCGCTCGCCGACCCCGAGGACGGTGCCGTGGACGGTGTCGGCGCCGGCCTTCAGCCCCGCGTGGACGTTCGTCAGTCCGAACCCGAGGTCGTCGTGGGTGTGGAGGCTCGTCGGGCCGAGGTCGGCGAGCCGCGAGACGACGCGGGCGGTCCGTTCGGGGTCGGCCGCGCCGACCGTGTCGCAGTAGCAGATCCGGTCCGCGCCGGCGTCGAGCCCGGCGCCGAGCAGGCGTTCGAGGTAGTCGAGGTCGGCGCGCGAGCCGTCCTCGCCGAGGACCTCGACCCACAGACCGTGATCCGTCGCGTACTCGACGAGTTCGACGGTCGTCTCGACGACCTCGTCGCGGGTCGACCCCACCTTCGTCTCGACGTGCTTGTCGGAGGCGGGGACGACGAGGTTCACCCCGTCGACGCCGCAGTCGAGCGCGTGGTCCACGTCGGCCCGTACCCCGCGGGCGAAGCTCGTCACGGTCGCGTCGACTCCCTCGTCGGCGACGCGGCTGATCGCCTCGCGCTCGCCCGCCGAGGTACACGCCGAGCCGGCCTCGATCAGGTGGACGCCCGCGGCGTCGAGCTCGCGGGCCACGTCGACCTTCTCGCCGGGGGTCATCGAGACGCCCGGCATCTGTTCGCCGTCGCGCAGGGTGGTGTCGAGTAGCTGTACCTCGTCGAGGTCGGTGAGTGGTGTTCGGGTCAAAAGGGAGTCCGTCGGCTCTGCGGTGGTCTCGGGGTCGGTGCCGCCGCGGGGCGGTCGTGCCCCGGAGTCGTTATCGTCGGAGAATTTCGCGGCCAGCCGCCGCGAGGCGACTTCCTCTATCCTCCGAACGATCGCGAGTGTCTCGCGTCATTCGTACCCGTGCGAACAACGCACACACGTATAAACTGCCGGGTCGCGTCAGGTTTGGCCGAGCGATCCTCGCCGCGACCCGGGGTATCGCTGAGGGATCCTCGGCGCGGGTCGGCGAGAGCGTCACACGCCGGCGGTTTCACACGCGGCCGGCGACAGGATTACGACCCGCCCCCGAGAGCGACGCCCATGGAGCGAGCCGCGATCGACGACGTCGACGTCGTCACGAACCCGATGGGCGTTCACGACATCCGAAAGCCGGTCTCGCGCGCGCTCGGCGCCGACCACGTCGCGATGAACTACTTCGAGCTCGCACCCGGCGACGCCTTTTCCGGCGGCCTCCACACTCACGGCGACCAGGAGGAGATATTCTACGTGCGCTCGGGCACCGCCACGTTCGAGGTCGGGCGCGAGCGCGAGCGCGTCGAGGTCGGCCCCGACGAGGCGATCCGCTTCGCGCCCGGCGAGTTCCAGTCCGGATTCGTCCCCGAGGACGCCGACGAGGAGGTGATCGCGTGGGCGATCGGCGCGCCGGGCGCGCGCCACGACTGGGACCGGATCGAGTCGATCGTCGAGTGCCGTGACTGCGGCGAAGAACGGGTCCACGACACCGAACTCACCGACGAGGGCCGGTTCCGGTTCACCTGTACCGAGTGCGGCACGTCGTTTTCGCCGTGAGGATCGTTTGCGGCGCTCGGTGACCACCGCCCGCGCCGCCTCAGCCCAGCAGCGACCGGAGCGACCGCCGCCGCGTGCCGCACTCGGCGGCGTAGTCGCAGGTCGAACAGCGGCCGTCGTCGACGCGCGGCGGGGGCCCGTCGATCGACCGCGCCGCGCGGAGCGCCTCGCGGTACGCCGCCTTCTTCCGGAGCGTGAGCCGGACCTCGCGGACGACCCCGACGGCCGGGTACTCGACCAGCGCGCGCGGTAGCTCGCGCTCTCGCTCCCACGCCAGCGCCTTCGCGATCCCGACCGCACGGACCGCCTGCGGCTCCCACACGCCGTTCTCCGGCGGCTCGCCCGACGAGACCAGCGTCGGAATCGGCGGGGGAGACTGTTCCGTCTCGTCCGGGTCCTCCGCCCCTCCGCTCGGTTCCAGCACCTTGTGAACGGTGCCGTGGCAGTCCTTGCCCGAGAGGAACCCGCGCTCGCTCGCGGGGTCGACGAGGGAGCCGTACTCCTCGCGCTCTCGGAGCCGGTCCAGATTCCGGCGGTAGGCCGCGGGCGATCGGTGAAGCGGAAGCTGCCGGAGCGCCCGATCGGGCGCGTCGACGAGTTCGTCGTACCGGAACGCCAGTCCGATGCGCTCGCGCGCCTTCGGGGGGACGCTCCGCTCGTCGTCGCGCCGAACGTAGTAGAGTTGGCGGGGACAGTACGCCGCGCGGGCCAAGTCGCTGAACGGGACGAGGGTCACGCGAGCCGCTGGCCGCGGCTTCGCTTATAAATGAACGACGGCGCGTGCCTCCGAGCGCCCACCGGGCGCGAGGAGCACGCGCGAGGGAGTCGCTGGCCCCGGAGCGAAGCGAAGGGTGCCAGCGACGAGGCTGGGGAGGTGTGAGGCTGCGGTGCTGTGCGGGGCGGGACTCAAAGGGGCAGCCGCGAGGACGAAGCACGGCGACGCAAGGACCGCAAGGAAGGAGCGTCAGCGACTGACTGAGGACCGCAGCGAGCCGCGCGAGCCCTCGCGGCTGGGGCTTTGGAGGTGTTCGTTACGGATCCGTCAGCATCCATTTATAAGCGAGCGGCTGGGGCTTTGGAGGTGTTCGCCGCCGCTCAGTCGTCGACTATTTATAAGGATACGTCCGTCTCGATGTCTTCGGTCGCCTCGCGGAGGCCGTCCTCGCGGGCGTCGCTCGCGAGCGATCCCTCGATATCGGCGTCGGTAAGGAGGTCGCGGAACGCGTCGCGGACGCGGTCGTTCGCTCGCGTGGAGGCGATGTCGGTGCGCGCGACGGCGGCGTACCGGGCGACCGTGTCCGGCGCGGCGTCCAGTTCCTCGGCGCACTCGACGATCGAGTTCCCGGCGGCGGTGAGCCGCTTCAGGTCGGCGTACGCGAACGGCGGGTCGGCGCCGTCGTCGGTCCCGACCTTACGGTCCGACTCGCGGACGAGGTGGAGGTCGAGACGCGCCTTCCGGACGGTCTCGGCGTCGATATCGTCCGGATCGACCTCGGCGTCGCCGTCCTCGCGATCGCCGAGTTCGTCGCGGATCGCCGCCGCGACCGCCGCGTCGCTCTCGTCTGCGAACCGGCCGCGGGCGACCAGCGCGTAGGCGGCGTCGTCGAGCGGCGTCGAGAAGCCGTACCGCTCCCGCATCGCGGCGACGAGGTCGCGGACCCCCTCGCTGGCGTCGTCGCGATTGACGAGGGTCCCCCGCTCCGCCTCCTGGCGTTCGGTGACCGTCTCCGAGCCGGTGGCGTCGACGAACAGGTCGCGGAGTTCGGCGGTCTTCTCGTCCATGGGAGCGGTCCTACGCGGGCACGGCTGAAAAGCCTCGTGTCGGCGCGGCGTCCACACCGGTATCGCTCCGGCCTCACACCAACCCACCCACGGTGAACACCACGTAACAGCACGCCACCAGCGCGCCCGAGTGGAGCAGCGCGGCGTACCGCCCTCGCGCGGCGGTCCCGGCGAACCACCCGGACGCCAGCACGGTCGCCTGCGTGACGACGTACAGTCGGAACCGCTCCAACTCGGGGTATACCCCCTCCGGCTCCGTCACGGCCTCGGACGCGGCCGCGAACTCCGCGAGCCGCGCGGCGTCGACGACCTGCGTGTTGACGACCGCGACGACGCCGGCGACGAGGACCGCCGCGGCCCAGCCGACGGCGATGTACGGCTGCATCGACGAGCGGAGCGCGCGCTGCTCGCTGTACAGCCGCCCGACCTCGATGCGGAGCGTCTCGAAGACGGCGTCGGCGTCGCTGCCGGCGTTTAACGCCCCCGTGACGAGCCCGAGCGTCCGCGCGGCGAGCGGCGTGTCGACGCGGTCGACGAACCGCTCGATGGCGGCCCCGCGGAGGTCGACCGCGGTCGGCTCCTCCGGTGAGCCGGCTCCGGGCTCCGAACGGGCCGAGTCGGCGGGCGCGGTCGTCGACCGCAGCGCGAACGCGAGGTCGGCCACGTCGTCGTCGAGGACGCCGAGGTCGGCGTCGCGCGCGACCGCCGCCACCGCGGCCTCGAGGGGGCGCCCCTGCGCGACGTGGCCCGAGACGGCGTGGACGAAGTCGGCGAGTTCGCGGTCCTTCGCGTCGTCGATCCGCGTGCGGCGCGCCGCGACGAGCCCGACGGGCACCGCGAAGGCGGCGTAGCCGACGAGGGCGACGTTGACCAGCGTGTAGCCCGCGACCGCGAGCCAGAGCGCGAGGGCGACCGCCGGCCCCGCGGCGACGACGGCCGTGCTCGCGGGGTTGCGCCCGGCGGTCGCGAGGACCGCCCGCGGGCTCGCCGGCGCCTCGTAGCTCGCCCGCTGGCTCGGCGGGCGGAGCGTACCCACCGCGACCGCCGCCGCGAGGCCGAACGCGACGAGGAACGCGACCGCGCCGTAGAGGACGACCGCCCGGGTCGGGACCACGCCGACCGGCGTCGAGACCGGCGGGAGCAGCTCGGGGATCACGACCGACAGCGCGGTCGCGCCGATGACGAGAAGCGCCGGCAACACCAACACGGCGACGAACAGCTCCGTGAGCAGTTCGAGGAACCGCCGGGCTCGCTTCCGGGCGCGGTCCTGCCGGTGCGAGAGCATCCGGCGCTCGGTCGCGAGGAACTCGGAGAGCGCCTCGTCGCCGGTGGCAGCGTGTTTCCGGAACTTGAGGAGGAACGGCGCGAGCAGCTCCCGCGACGGGGTGTCCCGCGCCACGCGCCGGAGCCCCTCGTCGAGGCTCCCCGCGAGCCGGGCGGCGTTGAGCGCCTTCCGGAACGAGGTCGCGGTGCCGCCGTACGCGTCGCCGTCGGCCGCCTTCCGGAGCATGGCCCGCGGCTCGTCGCTCCCCGAGGAGAGCAGTTCAAGGTAGCGCACCGCCCCCGGGAGGGTGCGCTCGATGTCCGTCCGCCGCGTCGCGACCACCCACCGCAGGTGGAGTCCGGCCACCGCGACCGTCGCGCGCTTGGCGAGGAGCGCGACACCGGTAGCGACGAGCAGCGCGGCCCGGTCCGTGCGGAGCGGGCCGACCGAGTCCGGCGTCGGGGCCGGCGTCGCCGTCGACCCTGCTGCGAGCAACGCCGCGCCGAACCGCGCCTCGACCGCGGCCGCGACCGCGGGCGCCGCGCCCGCCGCGACGACCAGCGCGGGCAGGAAGGCGGCGGCCGCGACGATCCACGAGAGCCCGTACGCCCCCGAGAGGTACGTCTCGAACCCGGTGTCGAGCGCGGTGCCGCGGTACCGCTTCCGGTCGGCGTCGTGCCGCCGGTCGCTCGCGTGGCGCGCGAACAGCGCGTAGCAGACCCGGCCGACGACCGCGAACCGCCCGCCCGCCGCGACGGGGTCGTCCGCGCCCGTCTCGCCTGTCGCGTCTACACTCGCCGCGTCCGCTCGGTCCGCGTGCGCCGCGTCCCCTCTGTGCGCGTGCGCCGCGTCCGACTGGCCCGCGCACGTCCCGGCCGCGCTCGCGCCGTTCGCCTCGGAGCCGACCGTTTCGGTCGCGCGACGCCGGCTCACGGCCGCCTCCGTGCCGCTGACTCGTCTCGGCTCTCGCCCCCGTCGTCGCGGTCCATCATCCGCGCGGCGCGCTCGACGGTCGCGGCCTCGTCGGTACGCAGGTCGGCGAGGAACTCGAACAGTTCGTCCGGGTCGTCGACGCCGTCTCGCACGAGGAACTCCACGTACCGACGCTTCGACGCGAACTCGGCGGCGACTGCCTCGCGGTCACGGTCGGTCCGGCTTGCGATCTGGTCGAAGGCGCGGAACAGCGGGTCGCTGTCCCGACCGCCGCCCGGAGCTTCGCCCGCCGCGGTCGCGCTCGACGCCGCCCCGTCCGCGTCGCCGCCCGGCGCGCCGGGGAACCGGAACGTCCCGTCGCCGTCGCGCCACGCGACCGTGTTGTACCGGACGGACTCCCCGCCCGCCTCGACGACGCCCGCACCGCCGCGCTTCGGGTCGCCGGTCGGGCTCCGCGTCGCCTCCGGGCCGAGGCCGTCGTACGCGGCCTCGGAGAGCGGCTCGATCGCCCGCGAGACGTACCGCTCGCCGTCGACCCGCCGCGGGAAGACGACGAGGTCGACCTCCCGCAGCAGGCGCGCGGGCAGGTCGCGCTCGCGCAGGCGGTTCGCCAGCGCCTCGATGTCCTCCGCGTGCGTCGTCCCGATCACGCCGTGGCCGGTGTTCAGGCTCTCGGCGAAGGTCTCGAAGCTCTCCGGGGTGTTGATCTCGGCGATGATCTCGACGTCCGGGTTGAGGTAGTTGGCCTCGGTCATCAGCTCGGCCATTCCCACCGACTTGTAGGCGTCCTCGTGGTCGCGCGTGGTGAGCGAGACGCCCGTCTCGTGGGGGAGCCGGACCTCGCGGGAGCCCTCGTCGACGGAGACTGGTCGGGCGTCGAACGGGATGAACGGCGCGTGAGCGTTGAGCAGCGTCGTCTTGCCGACCCCCGTCGGTCCGGCGAAGAGGACGACCCCGCGGTGTTCGTACAGCAGCCACAGCAGCGTCACGAGGTCAACCGACAGGGTCCCGCGCTCGATCAGGTCGACCGGGGTGAGCGCGTCTGCGCGCTGCTTCCGGATCGAGACGTGCGGGCCGCACTCAGAGATGACCGGGAGCGCCACCGCACACCGGATCGTCTGCGGCACGCCGTCGAGTTCGAGGTTCACCTTCGCTGAGGGCGTCGAGGCGTTGAGCTCCGTCCCGTCGCGGGCGGCGATCCCCGTGACGACGTCGACGAACGTCGTCTCGTCCTCGAACGCGAGGTTCGTCGGGATCCGAGAGCCGACCGCCGGGGCCTCGCCGTCACCCCGGCTCGCGGCGGCGGAACGGCCCGTCTCGTCCGCCGCGCCGGAGAGGACGGACGCGCGCGGGACGACCTTCACGCGCTCTCCGACCCGGTTCGCCTCCACGTCTTCGAGGTGCGGGTCGCGGATCGGGACCGTGAGGATCCCCTCGCCGACGAAGTCGCGCAGCACGTAGTACGCGAGGTCGTCGAGCCGGTCGCGGGCGAACCGCGAGTCGACGGGCGGCGCGACGAGCCCCCGGTCCGCGAGCGCCGACCTCGCCCGGTACGCGGCGGCGTCGAGCCACACCCGGGTGTTGCGCGCGGTCAGCCGCCGCGAGAGGAAGCGGCGGGCGCGGGCGGCGACGAACGACTCCCGATCCTCGATCACGTCGCTGACGGTCGTCTCCCAGATCCGCGACTTACACTCCTCGATGAGCTCCTCGTCGCCGGGCAGAAGGTCCGGCTCTAGCACGGCGTACTTCGTCTCGAACGCGTCCGAGCCGAGCAGCCGCTCGCGGTAGAGGACCACCTCGACCGCGAGCCCGGCGAACTCGACGGTGTACTGCGCGAGCCGCTCGGCCGCCACGCGTTCGACGTAGTCGGCGTCGGCGTCGATCCCCGTCTCCAGCGGCGCGAACGTCTCGGTGTGGACGACAAGCTCGCGGTCGTCGCCCACGTCGGCCACCTCGATCCGGTCGTCCAAGGCGATCGGCGTGAGCGCGCCGAGCAGCCGGAACTCCCGCAGCGCGTGGTAGTCGATCCGTCGACGCGCGGCGGCGCTCGCGTCCACCAACCGGTCGATCGCCTCCGCGTACTTCGGCTCGAACCCGGCCTCGGCGCGCTCGACGACCCCGACCCGGGTGAGCGGGCGACGGTGCCGCACCGCGGAGAAGCGGTCCCGGACGCGGTCGAGCGCGCGCTCGTCCCCGACCGACAGCGGCGGTTCGCGGGCGTCGTAGCCGAACCGCCCGCCGTCGCGCTCGCGGGCGGTCGCCACCACGCCGGGGGCGGCCTCGTACTGCGCCCGGACGTCCGGGGCGTACCACGCCTCGGGGTCGTCCGGCGGCACCGGCGCGGGGACCGCACCGCTCGACCCCTCGTCGGGCTCGTCGACGATCCGGAGGGTCGCTCCGTCGCTCACCGCCCCGTCCTCCGGCTCCGCCGGTCCGCAGTCGCCGTCTCTCCGCTTATCGCGTCTATCGCGCCCGGCGGGCGCGTCGCCGTCCCCGAGACGCCGCGCGCCGCGGTCCCGAGATCCCGTGTCATCGTTCGATCCGCGGGTGATCTACGGGTCCGTTTAACCGTTTCTTTTCTGTCACTGTCCATTCATTTCACGCCGCGAAAACGTGCGCTCGTCCGGTCGGATATCGAAGGTGTGGTACCCGCTCCGACCCGCTCCACGACGGTGACGATCGATCATCACTATCGTGACGTGTGAAAACGCATTTATTCGTCTCCCCGTAACCCGCGTTCCACGCCTCAATGAGCACGTCACTGTCGAGCGACGTTCAGCGCGCCTTTCTGCGCTATCAGCACGTCTTCGTCTTCCTCGCCCCCCTCGCGTTCGTCGGGGGCGTGTACGCCTTCGCGCCGACGCCCGCCGACGCCGGCGTCGGCTACTGGACCGAGTACTGGTGGCTGTTCGCGGTCTTCACCGCCGGCGCCACGATCGTCAACACCGTCGGGATCAGCGGGTCGGCGCTGTTCGTGCCGTTCCTCATCTTCGCCTTCCCGCTGGTCGCCTACCCGCTGGAGCCGACGACGCTGGTGAAGATCGGCCTCATCAGCGAGTCGTTCGGGCTGTCGAGTTCGTCGCTCGCGTTCATCCAGTACGGGCTCGTCGACCGCCGGCTCTCACTCTCGCTCGTGTTGGGCGGCGTCCCGTTCGTCGTCGGCGGGGCGCTCCTCTCGTTCGTGATCCCCGAACCGGTGTTCCACGCGCTGTTGGGGGTCGCGCTTCTGGCGGCCTCGTACCTGCTGTTCAAGGCCAACTTGGCCCACGGCGACCCCACCGAGAGCGGGGGTGACGAGGAGGTCGCGACCGACGGCGGCTCGTCACCGGATCTCCCGGACGACGACAACAAGCTCGGGCCGGCAGGCGTCGACACCGACGAGTCCGGCACCGTCACCCGGGTCGACCGCGACGGCGACGACTACACCTACTCCCGCGGCGGCTACCTCGAACGGTTCCTCAACTACAGCGTCGGCGGGGTGTTCCAGGGGCTCGCCGGCTTCGGGATCGGCGAGCTCGGGATCATCTCGATGCTCCGGACGCAGGTCCCGGTCCGCGTGGCGATCGGCACCAACCACATCGTCGTCGCGACGACTGCCGTCTTGGCGTCCGTCGTCCACGTGTTCGGCGGCGGACTGGTCGGCGGCCACACGATGGACCTGGCGACGACGCCGTGGAACATGGTCGTCTGGACGGTCCCGGCGACGACGCTCGGCGGGCAGATCGCCCCGTACGTCTCGACCGCGCTGGACACCGGGACGATCAAGGCGGGCGTGGGCGGCCTGTTCGCGGTCATCGCAGCCGCGCTGTTCGCGATGGCCGCCGGCGGGATCTGAGGGCTGACGCCCCCCGCTGCCGAGCGGTCGTATCGCCGCCGGCGTCAGCTTCTTGATCGTCTCGACCGGAGCGTGTTCCGATGACGGACACCATGCGTGCCGCGGTCGTGCCGGAGCCCGGAGCCGAGTTCGAACTCGTGGAGCGCGACGTGCCGGAACCGGAACCCGGCGAGGTCCGGGTCGCCGTCGAGGCGTGCGGGATCTGCCGCAGCGACGAGTTCGTCGTCGAGGGCGGCTATCCCGGCGTGGACTACCCGCGCGTCCCCGGCCACGAGATCGCCGGGCGCGTCGACGCGGTCGGCGCCGATGTCGACGCGTGGGAGCCGGGCGAGCGCGTCGGCGCGGGGTGGCACGGCGGCCACTGTTTCACCTGCGAGCCGTGTCGCCGCGGGCAGTTCCTTCAGTGCGAGAATGCCGAGATCACCGGGCTCACGTTCGACGGCGGCTACGCCGAGTACGCCACCGTCCCCGCCGAGGCGCTGGCGGCGATCCCGGACGGTCTCGACGCTGTCGACGCCGCCCCGCTGCTTTGCGCCGGGATCACCACCTACAACGCCCTGCGTAACTCCGACGCCCGCGCCGGCGACCTCGTCGCCGTCGTCGGCGTCGGCGGGCTCGGTCACCTCGCGGTCCAGTACGCGCACGCCGCCGGCTACGAGACGGTCGCGATCTCGCGTACCCCCGAGAAGGAGCCGCTCGCGAGGGACCTCGGGGCCGACCACTTCGTGAACGCCGCGGAGTCGGACCCGGCCGCGCGGCTCTCGGAGCTGGGCGGCGCGAGCGTCGTCCTCACGACTGCCCCCGCGAGCGACGCCATCGAGTCGGTCGTGGGTGGGCTCGGGATCGACGGTTCGGTGATCGTCGCCGGGATCCCCGGCGAGCCGGTGTCGGTCGACTGTCTCTTCTACACCGCTGACGC
>NZ_NEDJ01000069.1 GCF_002114285.1 Halorubrum ezzemoulense DSM 17463 | reverse complement strand
CGTTCCCGCGGCTTTCCCTCGTCAATCTCCTCTTTAACTTCGTAGAGTTCCTCAAGCGCAACCTCGTCAAGCCGACCCATTACCGGCTCTACTACGTCTATCGGTAAATGTCTTCCTTAAACACTATCAGACCGCTCCAACTTCGGCGGCGAATCCTCCGCAAACCGGGACGAGAAGCACTGAAACAGATTATTCGAGAAGTTCTCTGACTCACCAACAATGTACTTCATAAGAGCGGCTGTAGTTTATCGAGAAGGCGGTCCAGATATAGTCCTCAGCTACCAGCTGTTTCAGCCTATCTTCTGTTAGAAGGATGAGATTCCAACGAAGTCAGTTGTACAATATTTATTTGCTGGTAGAAATCACTCCATCTTGTGGTTCCATTAGGTTCCCTCTCTCAATCGGCGAGTTGCCCTGATTACTTGCGGATTCGAGTTGAGTAACTCATGGCTCCACACATACACGTTTCAGAGCCATAACCTCACGATCCAGATCAATGTCAACACGCCCTCCATCTGACGATTCAGACGAACAGTCATCCGATGATGAGCTCACCGACTGGCCACCAGGCAACTCGGATCAGCACGAGTCGTCCCCACCGTGGATTCCGCTTGGCATTGTTGGAATCCTTGCTGTTGCCATAGGGTGGTTCTTCCGACCGTGGCTCCATGGACTCATCTACGCGGTGTACACGACGCCGCTACTGCTGTTTGGTATCGTTGCCGGTAGCATCGCTGCGTGGGCCACCGCACGGGCGGGTGGTGGCGTTGAGACGGTCGTCAACGCGCTCACCAGCAATGACCACACGATTACCCCACTTCGTGTCGGGGTAGTCGTCCTCGTGATCACTGCGTTTGCGCTGATGCCCGTCGCCAACGCGGTTGCCGGCGTCACATTGAGCGACCAAACGATGAGCCAGACAGCCACCGTTGAGCGACTCGACGATGTTGATGCCGATAATCCACGTATCGTCACGCGAGCGGTTGCCGATCGGTACGCATCGAACACACTCAATCGGCCGCAGTACCGCGTCGGTGACACAGACATTAGCGTGGTGAACGGGACTCCCTACTGGGCGGCACCGCTCGCTCCGGACGGCCTGTTCAATAAGATCACCAAACGACAGGCCGGGACCGTCCTCGTCGATATGACAACCCAGCAGGCGAATGTACGGTCCGTTGATGGCGAGCTTGAGACCGGTGTCGGGACGATCTTCCACCGGAACTATCGGTGGGAACTCCTCAAATCGCAGGCGTATCTTGTCGACTACGGTGACCCGAAAATGGTCATTCACAACAATACCCAATATATCACCGTCCCGTACTCGGAACCAACATTCCACCTGACGCCGCTTCCGCACTCTACACCACAGTGGGGAGGCGTCGCCGTCATCGATCCAAGCGGTTCGATCGAAACGCTCTCTCCCTCTGAGGCTGCAGCCAGCCCAATTCTCGACAATCAGCAGCTGTACCCTGAGAAGTTGGCGCTTCAGTCGGTCGCTGCGACGAAGTACCGCAACGGAATTCTCAACACCTACACCAGTCACGAAGACGAAATCGAGATCGCACCGCTCCCCGGAGACGAAAATGACCAGCCGTTCTTTATCCTCTCTGAGTCAGGTCCGCAATACGTTGTCGCCGTCGAACCGTACGGCAACGCACAGGGACTTCAAGAGCTGTGGACCATCGATGGTCAAAACGGAACCTTCGAACGGTACGCGCCAGCCGACTCACTGTTCGGCCCACAGCGAGCAGCGGACCTCGTAAGGCAGTCAGCACCACAAACAGATTGGGACCGCTTTACGCCAGCCGAGCCGATCCTTACAGTTATCGACGATCGAGAGTACTGGCAAGTACGCGTCGTCCCTGAGGACAACAGTGGGATCGCATACGTTGCATTTGTCGACGCAAGATCTGGTGACGTCGATTCATTTGAACAGACTGACGCAATCACGCAGTTCCTCGGAGGGGAGACCCCAGTTGAGACACCCACAGAGACGGACCCAACTGACACGACTGCGGGGGCGCCGACAGTCATCGTCCAACGAGTTGCTGAGAACGGCACTGTAATCGAAACCATGACAGTGTACGACGATGAGTCGGTCGAGATCCGGACACCAACAAACAGCACTGCTGGCACAGAGAACGCGACCGCTAGAGCGCCAGGAAGCTAGACACAGTTGCGTATACGGAAATTCGAGGCGAAAGTCTCATGTTCACCGCGGGGACGAAGCCGATAACAGGGCAACAACCGCCGAAATTAAGCCACAGCGCATGTCGCGTTGACAGCCCCCTTGTGCTGTAGCGCGAGGCTTTGTTTTATGGCGTCGCCACTCGGTAGTATTATTACTTGTCAGCAGTCACCTGAAACGATGCCCTCCAAACGGACGTTCGCGAAGCGCGTAGCCGCGCTCGCAGCGACTGGGTTTGGAATCGGTGGACCGATCGACGCTCTGACCTCCGAACCGCCGCCCGACTCGTCCCTCGCGGTTGGCTCGACCGGGGCCACCGTCGAGTCGGACGGCGAGACGCAAAGCGACCAGGCCAGCCCAGGATCCGACAGGCCACGCTCCGCGGTCGCCGCTGGAAGCTACGACCCGGCAGCAACCACGTCAAGTGCCGTCGACACCGTCGTGACGGGCCGGATCGATCCGGCAGTCCTGACGGCGACCGGGCTCCCAAGCGGAATAGGGACTCGGGTTCAACGCCTCCTCGATCGGTACGAGAGCGTGTCGCTTGACGGCGTGCGACAGGCGGCCGGCAGCGCGGCGCTCGCCGAGAAAGGACCAGAGGGGTGCGCGGTCGCGGTCGGTGACGTCAACGCGTCGGAGCTCGCTGCGGAACTCGACGCTGACCCCGATGTGGCCCGCGAGGTGAAAGACGACTCCGGGTTCGCTCGGTTCCGAGCGCGGAACCTAGGGTCGGCGGTCGCCGTCACGGCGGATGAACTCGTGGTGGCGTACGGCCCAACGCCTGCGGTTGCCGCGACACACCGCGACGCTGGACTCGACGGTGACCGCGGGCGTCGGGCAGGAACGACTGCGAGCTTCGGGTCGCTTCCGCCCTTGCTTGACGGCGACGCGACGGTGTGTGTCGATCTGGGAGCGGACGCCCGGGAACATCTCAGGAGCCTGCTGGCCGACGCGCCGGGAGAGTTCCGAACCGCGGTCGACGCGTCGGCCGCAGTTGGGGCGTCACTCCGTGTGACCGACAAGGGGTCCGAGAGCGGCGGAGCGCCCGGAGATGGTGGCAGCGGCTCAGACGGTCCGAGCGTCGCGTTACGGTACGGCGCGGTCGCGGACCCTCGTCGACTTGACAGGGAGACAGCGGAGGCGATCGCAAGGGCGGCCCGCGAAGGAGAGACTTCGCTGTCGGACGCGACCGTCACCAGACACGGACGGACCGTGATCGTCGACGCCGCCGCCGAGAGCGAGCTGTTCGCGTCCCACGCGTCGCTGTTCGACGCAGCCGTGGGCGACCCGATCGAGGTGACCGACGCGTGAGCGGCGGCGACGACCGCGGCGGCGTCTACCACGACACCGCCGATCGCGATAGAGATACAGACGTATCGACGGACAAACGCGCATGCGAATCCACGATGACGACGATACAGCACACGACGCCGCGACCGCGGCACCAAACGAGGACGAATCGATGAGTTCCGACGACTCGCCGTCGAGAACACCGGACGACACCGACGACGCGAACGCCGCGGCGGACGATCGGTCGACCGACGCGCGCTCGCCGCCGACCGCCGAGCGATCGGCTTCCGGAGACACGAGCGCGACGGGGTTCGACCGGATCGAGACGCGACACGCGGTCGGCGTCGCGGTAATCCTCGCGGTGGCCGCGGGGCTGCTGGTCGCGCCCGGCGTGTACGGCGCCGTCACCGGTCCAGACGGCACCGTCGCTGTGGTCGAAATCGACGGAACCATCGATTCAGCAACGGCCCAACACGTTGAGGACAACCTCCGCGACGCCCGCACGAACGACTCAATCGAAGCGGTCGTCCTTGAGGTTAACAGCGGAGGCGGCCTCCCCGCACAGAGCGAACGGATGTACGCCGCGGTTGACCGCACCGCGTCGGTGATGCCCGTCTACGCCGCCGTCGACACGCTCGGCGCGTCGGGCGCCTACCTCGCGATTGCGCCAGCCGACCGCATTTACGTCGCGCCCTCCGCGCAGGCGGTCGGCAGCGTCGGCGTCGCCGGCACCGCGCCGGCCCCAAGCGGTCCCAGCGCCGGGACGACCGGGCCGGACAAACGCGGGAGCGACCCGGACACCCAACGCGAGCGCCGACAGACGCTCGCGAACCTCTTCCTGGAGAACGTGCTCGAACAACGCGGCGAGGAGATCGAACTCGACCGCGAGGCGATCGCCCACGCCGACGCGTACCTTGGCACCGAGGCAGTTGAGAATGGCTTCGCCGACCGGTTTGGGTTCGTCGACGGCGCGGTCGCCGACGCTGCGAGCGAAGCGGGACTCAACGATTACGCGGTCGACACCCGCCGCACCGAGAGCCGCATCCCCGGCGGCATTCCGCTGTTGGAACAAGACGACGGTACGGTCGTCGTCGTCGACGGCTCCGAAAAGCAATTCGGCGACGGGCTGATACTCGCAGTCGCGCCGCAGGCATGGGACGAAACAGTCGGCGACGACGTGATCATGACGAGCTACACCGGACAGTTACCTGCAGACGGCGACGCAGCGGACGCGATGATCGACGACACGGCCACGGTCAACGGGGGTGACGGCGAATGAACGTCGACCTGCGAACGACGGTCGGCGCATTCGCGCTGGTCTTCCTCGCGGTCGTCGGCGTCGCCGCCGTCGGCGGCGTCGTCCTTGACGGCGGATCGCCCGAGACCGACGCCGTTGCGGACGATCACTGGCGGTTGGACACGGTCGAGCCGGAAACCGTCAGCGAGGGCGGCGAGGTCGAAATGGAGAGCTCCGAACCGTCAAACACCGTTGTCGTTCACCTCAGCAGCGGAGCGAGCGGACTCGGCGGCGGCACGTCGATCCTCCCAATCGAAGACGGCGACGCGCCCACGGAAGCGGACATCGGGTCCCTCGGCGGCGTCCGGCGCGGTGTCGCACCGCTGACCGCAGCGCTCGTCGAGAACGGCCATGAGGTCCGGTTCTACGGAGGAGCCTTCGGCGCGGAACCGCTGCCGTCGCTGCTCTCGGACGCGGACGCGTTCGTCACCACGAGTCCCAGTGCCTTGTCGGCAACCGATACCGACGCGGTTGAGTCGTTCGTCGAAGCCGGCGGTCGGACGCTTGTGACGAGCGATCCGGGCGGCACCGGCGCGCTTACCGACTTCGGCTCGCCGTTTGGCGTCTACGGTAAGGCGGGGTACGTATACGACATGGAGCACAACGACGCGAACTACCTCAGCGTACTCGGCGAGCCGACCGGCTCGGGGTCGCTGACGGAAGGCGTTGAGGAGGCAGTCTTCCGCGGGGCCGCGCCGATCGGCGTGGCCGGTGGATCGACAACGTTCACCACCGCGGAGACGTCACAACTGTCAACGACTCGTGAGACCGGCTCCTACGGGGTCGCAGTCCGTAGCGACTCACTCGCAGTGTTCGGGGACTCGAGCTTCCTCGAACCGGAGAATGCCGGCCGTGCCGACAACGGCGTGCTGATCGGCAACGTCGCGGACTTCCTCGTGACCGGACCGAACCCCGACGTGTCATTTGGACCGGGAGCCGGTCCGGGTGGGGCAGTTCCGCCGGGGGCAACGGTCCCACCGGGCAGGACGCCGCCGCCTGAACCACCGGAGCCATCGGGCAACGAGACTGACCCATCCGGCAACGCGACCGCGTAGTCGACGCCGATCTGTAACGGCGCGGTCCAATTAATTTTGGCGTGAGTTTTGATGAACCGCCTCGGGGTCAAGCCTCAGGACACTCGCCTTGTTCGTACCGTAGAAACAGCACCGCCATACTAAAACGCGATTCAGTGAAAAGCGTTGCTGAGACCCCTACCAACACCCGGTACACCGAGAAGTTCCTTAACATCCTCCTCCGCGTGAACGCAGAGGAAGATATCAATAGGATGGGCTCGTCCCGAAGCCAGTAGCGACGAATAAGTTCTTACGCCAGTTTGTAGTAGACCAATGCCCCGCTTTCTGTCTCTACTTCTTCGGTCGTCACGATTCCTTCCTCAACAAGTTCGGTGAGTGCTTCATCGATGTCATTGACGACAATTGTCGTGGCGGCAACATCACCGTCGAAATCAATTAGGCCGTCAATGAACGCCCCGAGTGGATTCCACGTCCGACTCATGAACACGGGGATAAAATCAACACCGAGGACGATTTCCCGCTCGGTGAACGCTCTGTCTGGTCGCTCGCTCAAAAACGACCTGATGAGGTCTTTTCAGTTTCGATCGGCCCCTCCTCGTCGTTAGCAATCGGCTCGTCACCGCTGGCTTCCACCATTCCCGATTCGAACTCTTCTTCGGAGATTGGCACTATATCTCGATATATCGGACGACTGGGGTAATTAATTGTCGGACGTACTGAGAGACGCCTCGCATTCATGGCCAGTTAGGTATCTCCCTCAGCCACCTCCAGATCGGATCCACCGTTACCGATTTGTGCCCTCCATGTAGAACAACTCTGACAAGTTGCTCGGAGCCTGTCATTATCGACATGACCGATACAGAGCGTAAGTTTAACACACTATGTAGCAGATTTGCTCGAATCCGACTGTTGAGTTCGTTCGTAGTAATCTTTAATAAAAATTAAACCGAGAATTAAAAATGCGACCGACGTGGCCATTTTTGTCGGTGAATATCCTTCTACCAAAACCACCAATAGGCTCATACAGCCTGCAAATGTGTTGGTAGTAGCCAACGTCAATAATAGCTGGTTGGAAACTCCCATATGTATGATTAGTAGCACAGCTCCAGGATAAGGAAATCGACGTTTATCATAACTCAATCCTAACCAATATACCGTCCGTATTCAGCACGACCTCGACGAGCTATCAGCGATTACGGATTTCAACACAGCCGTCCCTGGATGTGTTAGAATCCGGTATTCGACTACAAATCACGGTCTGGAAATCTAAACTGCTCGCATTGAGACGTGGTTTCACACGGTTGTCCGTAGGCTCGGCTCGTAAGGGCTATATCTCAGCCATCTGCTCACGCTCTACATACCACTCGCGACGGTCGAGAACGTTCTGTACCGTCGCCACCGGGACATCGACTTCGTCCGCGATCTCCCGGCGGCTCTTCCCGGCGTTGTCAAGTTGGAAAATCTCCGTCACCGTGTCGAACTCTTCACCGGGTACCTGGTAGTGGCCGTTCGCGTCGTAGGTCATCCCAAACCGCGGTCGGCCGTGGTCGTACCCCTGCTCTTTGCGCCGCTCGATCGCGCGGCGAGACTTTTCGATCTCCTCCTCTTTGGTGTCGCGTTCGATTCTTCTTTTGAGATCGAAGGTGAGATCGTCTTCGCTGACCTCACCGACGTAGACGATCTCGGTGTTACCCTGTCCGGCGGCGTATTGAATCACGCGTAGGTACTCGTCACGGCAAACTCGGCGATCATCGAGTGCGACCAAGTAGTCGAATCGACCAGACCGCAGCTCGTCGATGCGCTCGGTGACGCGCTCGTTCTGGTCGAGTAGGCCCGACTCGTCATCGCGGGTCATCGTCGAAAAACCAGTGTGGACCCCGAGATCAAGCCTCTCCACCTCGTCGGCCAACTCGGCAGCGAGACCTGGCACGACCTCCCGCTGTTCTTCGAGGCCGACGTCGTCATCATCTCCCTTCGACTTTCGGATCCATACGAGGGCTCTACTCATCGACCACGGTCACCTCTAACGAACTCCCAGACTTAACCTTCCACTCAAGCCGTTTCCCATCGAGTTCCATCGCCTCCGCGAGTCCCTTCGGCACCGTCACTTTGTACTGCCCGTTCGCCCCCTGACTGACTCGCGTTTTTGCCATCTCTGTATAGGTCTATAGTTAGGCCTAGAATTAGTTTTAATGTGGGTGTTCAGAAAACCCCCGTTTCCTGTACGCCTGCCTACTCAGATGTAATAAAAGCCTCTGCTGAAATTCTTTACAACTGACACAAAGTCCGTGCTGAATAGAGGGCGCGTATGTTACACTGACGAACTGTCCAAACTGGGGGGGCAGGATCGGTCAGTACAGGTGGTCCACACACCGACACACATTACGGATCTACCTACACTATGTCAGAAACGCCGTGCGAGATACAGAGGTTGTAGTCAATTTGAGAACATCTTTTCCCACCGGTCATTTTTGAATTAGCCGTTAGAACATCATATAATTATCAAAAGCAGAAATTTTGTAATGATACGCACTTATCGGAGGGGTGGGGAGAGATTCCTGTGCCTCTGACAACTACAGCACTCTCCCCATTCACCCTTGTACACCAAGCAATAGATAGTTGTTACTATACGTAAAATATTTTCTTGACTTCCAAACTACACCTGTCAGAGGGACTTGAAAGTCCACCCCCTCCCTTCTCTTACCGTGTTTTGAGTGCTCCAACTCGGTGAATCTGTGACTGACTCAGCCTTGAACGTTGTCGTGTTGACACTATTGGGCCCGAAATCGGAGGGAAAGACGTTCTACCAGAAGTTTACGGTATCGGTCGAACAAGAGAGTGATTCACAGAGGATAATGAAAGTAGCGTTCACGGCGTTTGAACCTCTAGTGAAGAGCGGAGCGTCTGCGGATGAACTCTCTTTTCCGTGCTCACACCGTCTCAGCCGCCATTTTCGCTCGATTAAGTGTTAGATACTCAACATTCGAAGCCGAATAATTTCCAATCGTTATATGTGTTTTTGTATACTTAATTTATACTTCAGATAGCCCGTGTAATTCAGCAGATTAGGAACAGTATAGCTACCATCGTCGTGCTGTATAGAACCTCTGTATCTCGTATGCCTATCGGAACACTCCTCTGAGTTAGTAGAATTCTCGGCGGTCAACACGTAGTTTTCAGTGACCGGCTGTTTCAGACAAAATGTGTCTAAAAAATAGGGTTTCACCTATGGAAACGCTGCTACCCGGGCAGACCACGTCTAGCGATAAAATGATTACGCCGTCCGGGGATCTGCTGTTCTCACAACCGGCAGGCGGTCGGAACGTGTCTGCGGTGCGGTCGCTGTCTGGCGATAGCTGACACTCACGGAGGGCCTCGGCCGGCCACTGAGGGCCGCCGGACCGGCGGCCCTCAGCTCTCTCGGTTATGCGGTTACACCCGGTGGAGCGTACGCTTCTCCCCAATCAAGCATGTGGTAGATCGATGCCAGCATCTTCCGAGCTGCTGCCACGGTCGCTTTCTGTGAGTTCTTCCGGCTTGCTAACCGGTCGTAAAACCGACTCAGATACTCGTCGTTACTCGTATGAACTGCGGTGTTTGCTGCTTGGACGAGCAGCCATCGTACACGCCCTGATCCACGTTTCGAAATGCCCCCTTCGATCCGCGAGTCGCCTGACTCGCGGATCACCGGGTTCAATGCCACGTAACTGACAACCTCCTTGCCACCGTCAAACCGGTCGATCCCGCCTAACTCCGCGTAGATTGTCAGCGCCGTGTAGTAACTCACACCGGGAATCGTCATGAGCAGCTGGGTCTCCTTCAGAGACCCAGCGCGCTGTTCAATCATCTCATCGAGCTTCTGAATCTCTTCGGTGAGCGACTCGATCAGGTTGAGGTACGACTCGAGCAGCGTGTCGAGTGGCGTCGGGATCGAGAGTCCCCGTTCTCGTCCCTCCACGGTTAGCGGTTTCACGTCTTCGGTGACGCCGTGATCGGAGAGGAGTCCATGGACCTTGTTGGCGTACCTGGTACGGTTTTCGACCAGGGTCTACCGCCCGCGCACGAGTGCCCGGGCTTCCCTGACCTCCTCGGTCGGAACGTAGCTTTCAGGCACCGAATTTAACCGGAGCATCCGCGCGAGTTCTTTGGCGTCAACGCGGTCGGTTTTCTTGTCGGTGTCTGCGATCTGGTTGATCTTTTTCCGATGAGCAACGGTCACATCCAAGTGCTCCGACAGCGTATCGTGGATGTGGTAGTAGTTGGAGGTCGCCTCAAGCACGGCTTGTGCGCCGGCGTACCGCTGGGCGAGCTCGTCGAGGTTCGCGTTCTCGACGCGAACCTCTTCGACGATCTTCCCAGCCTCATCCATTACTGCCACCTGTGCGTACCGTTTGTGGACGTCGATTCCGAGGTACATGGTTGGTTCACCCGGGACGCCAGTGCGTGAAGCAGAGATTCACCTATTCGGGCTTTTCCGGATGCCGCGCGGCGCGGCATCCGGGCTGTAACGCCCATGACTCGGCATCTTTCGCACACGGACCAGTCAACAGAACGTGCTCGATGGCACGTGAAATCCGTCGGTCTCTTGCGCCCCATATCTTGTTTCACGCTCTGCTAGGGTAGCAGCGTTTCCATCGAGTCAACAGAGCCTCACCGCCAGAACCGCGGCTACTCGTCCGGTTCGTTGATCAGCAGCGTGTTCAGTACCAGCGTGGAGATACCGCGTCGGAGGCGTTCGGTGACGGCCTGATCGGAGATGCCGAACGAGTCCGCGAGCCCCTGGGTGGAGATCTGCCGCGGGAGCGAGTAGTAGCCGGCCTCGACGGCGGCCGCGAGGGTCTCGCGCTGCGGAGGCGTCATCCCGTACCACGGACCGGCGTCCGGCTTCGTGGGGTTGTAGATGCGCTCGATCGAGACGTCGATGTCCTCGTCAAGGTAGAACTCTTGAAACGACGAGAGCGCCTCGTGGCTCGGGAACCTGAGTTCGAGCCCCCACGTGTCGGCGGTTCCAGTCGCGCCCAGCAGGACCGCGTCCAAGTCGAGGATCTGGCGGAGCAGCGAGGCCTCTGAGGGGTCCCAGTTCAGCGCGTACAGCGTCTCGTCCTCGTGGGTGTCGACGAGCTGGATGTCGTTGACCGAGGGGTGTTCGCGGACGGAGCGCTCGAACGTCTCGCGGACTTCGTTCCGGATCCGAACGAACGGCGTGGGTTTCTCGCCCAGCGGCACCATCGTTTCCAGCGTGAGCTGCGTCGGCTCTTCGATCCGGAGGATCCGTCCTAATTCGAATTCGACAGATGGAATAGTCAACTCAACGATAACGCTCATCAGATACAGCACTGTTCTGTCGCAAACGTGTTAAAAACTTGGTAGAAACCTTCTACCGGAGCGCGATTCACCTTGGTGTACCATGTGTTTCGGTAGTATTATTAATATACGGGCCTATCAACAACCGTAGAAACAGACGACTGTGGTCTCTGTTTGCGCGGCGGTGAGTTTCGCGACAGCATCGTATCGCAGTCGAGTGTACGTCTAATCATGACAACTGACAACCAATTCGAAGACGACATATCGAGTACAGAGGAGTTCGAGGTCGCCCTCGGTCGGGTGCTCTGCGACGCCCTCAAGAACGGCGTCGACCCCCGCGGAACGTGGGAGTACCGGACCGAGGGCACGGGTTCCGACATGGAAGTCCTGGTGGTCGAACTGGCAGACTGACGCCCGCGGCCTCGCCGCTTGGTTCTTATTTAACTACCTTGGTAAGCCAGTCTGAAGGGACTGGTAACCGGAGCGCAATCCCCTCGTGTGACAGACGGTCTCGACCCTGCGACGAACGCCCTCGATCCTCCGACGAACTCCTCTGAGTCGGGAGGCCACGTGGCCCGTCGCCTCCTCAAAGGCGTCTCCACGCACGCAATCTTCATGTTGAACGCCGACGGGAACATCATCGCGTGGCCGGCGCCGGCGATGGCGCTCTACGGACACGACGCGACGGCGGTCCTTGACCGACATGTCCGGATGCTGTTCGCCGACGACGAGGGCGAGGCGGACTCCGACTCACTTCCTGGGGACTTCTTCGCGGAGCCGAGAGAGGAATCGGTCGAGTTCGAACGCTGGCACCGGCGCGCGGACGGCTCCGTCTTCTGGGGCACCCTGACGCTGTCGCCGCTGCGGAACGGCGAGTTCCACGGGTACGCGGCGATCAGCCGGGACACGACGACTGCGAAGGAGTACGAGCGGATGTTAGAGCGGCAGAACGACCGCCTCAAGGAGTTCACCGACATTCTCGCGCACGACCTCCGGAACCCGCTGAACGTCATCGAGGGGAGCCTGACGCTGTACGAGGAGGCTGGTGACGAGGAACACCTCGAACGGGTCGGCGAGACGACCAACCGGATGGCACGACTTGTCGACGACTTGCTCCGCGTCGCGCGACAGGGAAACGTCGTCAGCGACCCGGAGCCGACCGACGTCGGCGAGGTCGTCGAGGCCGCCTGGCGGAGCCTCGGTGGGAAGTCGGGAGCGGCGCTCACCTACGAGCCCGTTCCGTCGGTGAGCAGCGACCCCGACCGACTCCGCGAGCTGTTCGAGAACCTCTTCCTTCTCGGTGCTTTTTAGACACTATATGAGGGTGTCATAGATCAGTTCACATACCCTCTGTATAGCGATCTGTGTCAAGAGTAGCTGTATTTTCCAACGCTATTCTTCGAACTCAACGAGACAAATACTTTCTCGTGTCACTCATAATATCCGTTCGATGACACACTCGCTATATGATTTTTTGAATCGACCCAGATTATGGCGAGACACACGATACAGCCAAACAACGTCCGAATTCTCTGAAATCAGCGATCCAATCCACAGACGTCCTCGTTATGTAACGGACCAAGGATGGCTGACTAGCCGAACAATCTTGTTCATGAGGCTGTTTAGTGCTTTTATGAACAACAAGTTTGTCCAAGAGTTACTCGCAGATCACTCGCAGAATCCCCGGAATTACGGTGAGCTTCCCTCTCCCGATGTTGAGGCAGCAATGACAAACCCACAGTGTGTCGGCCCAACGCACCCTGAAGGAGACCGAGTTAGACTTCAGGTAGTTCTCAGTGATGATGGGACCACAGTCGAAACAGTCCGCTTCACCGGTGACGGGTGTACACTGTCACAGGCCGGTGCCTCACTATTGTCTGAGCAGATGGTTGGTGTCGCCGTCTCGGAGATTGTTGAGTGGGACTCCGAATATATTGAAGAGCATGTTGGAATGGACTTGACACCACCTCGGCTCCAGTGTGCGGAGTTGATTCTGACTGCCTTTCGGCAGGCTATTGAGGACGGACCCACCAATCCCTCTAGTTGATCAATCTTGGTGTAGTAACGCTTCAGTTGTGGTCTGCTATATCGCTAGTATAGACCATTCATTCGCGTTTCCCATTGGACTGTTCACTAGCATGCGCCTAAGAGGTCCGCTCTCCACACTTGTAGCGGTCCGATCGAAATCCCGCGCCCGCTGACATCGATACCCGGGGGGCAAAGTGATATCATGTCCGAGGAATCATCGCCGCAGTCTATCAACAACGGATCGTTCCCATAGAGCACCGGTCTTCATTATCCTTATTTTTTATTATTCAAATATCTTGTATTATGTATAATTCGTGTTTTTACATGGCAAACATATACTTTTGTATTCAGCCCATTATGTGAACATGAGTAGTTTCGCAAAACCAGAGAAAAATATTATAGAAACCTTTTGTGGTTACTTAGCGAGACAAATTTTTCCCGGTTTAATCAGATCACTCGATCATTATACTCTTGTGGAGGTTGATGCTGATGAGTGACTTATTATTAGCTGCCGCAGCGGCGCTTCCGCTCACCGTTGCCGCGACGCTACTCGTAGGGGCACTTTGGCCAGCAGCAAAAGCGATGCCGATCGCTTGGCTAACAGCAGTTATCGTAGCCGCCACCGTCTGGCAGCTCCCGATCAGATGGATTGGAGCAGCAACGGCGTGGGGAGTACTCCTTGCCATCGAGATCCTGTGGATCGTGTTCGGTGCGTTGGTACTGCTATACACTCTTCAGCAGGCAGGCGCGATCTCGCGGATCACTTCCGGATTCGCCTCAATCAGTAGCGACCACCGAGTCCAAACCATTCTCGTTGGGTTCTTTCTTACGACATTTCTGACAGGAGTCGCAGGGTTTGGAACTCCTGCAGCGATCGTCGCACCCCTGTTGGTCGGCCTCGGGTTTCCAGCGCTCGCAGCAGTTATTGTCGCGCTCGTTGGACATGCGATCGCGACCACGTTTGGTGCGGTCGGCGTACCGATTCACCCCGGCGTGACACAGGCAGTAGGATCGATTAATGGCGTTTCTGTGGCCGAAGCCACAGCGTTCTCCGCTGATGTAAGCGGGCTGG
Source organism: Halorubrum ezzemoulense DSM 17463 (assembly GCF_002114285.1). GTDB lineage: Archaea > Halobacteriota > Halobacteria > Halobacteriales > Haloferacaceae > Halorubrum > Halorubrum ezzemoulense. The sequence continues at coordinate 3,499 of NZ_NEDJ01000069.1, read as the reverse complement.
TCGGTATCTACCACCTTCTTCCCGGACTGTTCATGCCGTTGGTTACTGTCTCAATGCTCGTTTATTTTTTCGGAGACACCACCAAGCGGTCGCTCACAGCAGTACGGCCCGTCATTCCGCTCGCGCTGTTCGCTGGAGGTGCGTTCATCGCTCCGTTCGTACTAACTGCCACGTTCGTTGGTCCGGAGTTTCCATCGATTATCGCGCCGATGGTCGGCGGCGGGCTGACAGTTACTATGCTCAAGCGTGGCTTACTCCTCCCACAGAATGAATGGCGACTCCCCGCGGAAGGTGCGTGGCCAGAGACGTGGACGGGGCCAACAGCCACTGGGAAAGCGACTGACTCCGAAACCGGGTCAGGCACCATGACAGATGGCGGTACAAGCATCTCGCTCGTTCGGGCGTGGGTACCGTACTTACTCCTCGTCATGCTCCTCGTGGGGACGCGTGACTTCACCCCGGTTGGAAGAGTGCTCACTGAGATCAATGTGTTTGCTCCGACGTGGGTGAATATATTCGGAACGGCAATCACGAACGGTGTTGAGTGGGCATACGCCCCGGGTACGTGGCTCGTGGTAACCGCACTCGTTTCCATTCCACTGTATGGGCTTTCGTACACCGAGATCACGCGCGCCTGGAACAAAGCCGGAAAAACAGCTGTCGGTCCCGCTGTGGCACTCGTGTTTATTATCGCTACCGTCGGCATCCTGCTACACTCGGGGCAGTACACAGGTGTTCCCGGTGATCAGAGCATGATGCTAGCACTCGCCGATGGTATCGGAAGTATCTTCGATGGGATGTATGCTGCCGTAGTGGCACCAATCGGCGTGATAGGGACGTTCGTGACCGGATCCGTTATGGTTTCTAACGTCACGTTCAGTCCCATGCAGTACGAGTTGGCCGGTGAAATGGGTCTTAACCAAGTCCACGTCGTCGCTGCACAAGCCGCTGCGGGGGCGATGGGCAATGCGATATCCATCCATAACGTGATCGCTGCACTAGCCACGGTCGGTCTCGTCGGCAAGGAGGGGATAGTGATCAGAGTGAACCTGCTACCGGTCGTTGGTTATACGATCGTAATCACTCTGTTGCTCTCAGTTACTGTTGTGTTCGTATGACTACTCACGTTCATCGATGTACGGAGCATTGATGTTCGATTAAGCGCGAACGGGGGTTCTGTGGGATTTGAGCACCGCTCGATTCCGTCGCGTACGCCCGACTCAGGTGATCTTACAACGTGTATATTATTACTGAGAGTATTAACCGAACACGGATGATCAGTGAACCTACTCCAGTTGATCGATAGGCTATAGTACCACGTTTTTGGGTTGCGGCCCCTATCTCGACATGTAGTCCGCCCAAACACGTGACTGCCCACAATCTGTAGAGTCGCTATCTCATATCGAGACGATGTGTGTCACGCTCCGTCGTTTTCGCTACTGGCGTTCGAGCACTTCAAGCGCCTTGCTGAGTCGCGAGATGTACTCGTCAGGTGGGAACCGCCACCAGACCTGCCCACTCATGTGAGCCAGCGGGAGTATGTGGGTATTGACCGGTTCGGAGATACGGTGGAGTATCCCGTGGATGGCCATGATACTCTCTGGGTCAGCGTCGGTCTCCATGACGGGTTCCGGCGTGGTCGAGCGTCGGAGTGCCGGCCACGCGTTTCCACCGAAGGTGATCACAAGATCCGGATCCAACGCTCGGAGTTCTTGCTTGAGGAGGTATTGATACGAGGCGCGCTCGGCGGCAACTCCGAAACCGTCGACGCGGTACTTCACGACGTCGCCGAGGTAGAAGTCTCGATAGAACTGTCCGGAGTCGACGTACTGGTGCCAGCCGTTCGGGAGCGAAATGAGATCGTGGCGGGCGAGCGTCTCGAAAAAACGCTCCGAGAAGTCGGCGTTTCGCCCGGTCAGCCAGCTCTTGGCAAACTCGCGGTAGACGCCGATCTGGTCGCGAGCCGAACATTCGCCGGCGAGTGGGTTATGCGGACGCAGTTCCGACAGGTGACGTTCGTGGAGGTTCCCGGGATCCTGAACGAGGAGGACGATGTCCGGATCGTCAGTCTCCCAGTCGTAGTAGAACGTGTATGAGAGCCGCCGGCTGACCTTCTTTCGGGTAGGAAATCCAGCGTCCGAGAGGACCGTCTCGACGCTACCGATGGCTGTTTGCTGTAGCTCTCGGAGCGTCGGCTCCGTTGGCTCGTCGATCTCCGAGAGGAGCTTGCGAGCGGTCGTTTCGTCCATCTTCTTTATACGGTCTTGTGCGTGCTAATTGAGAGTTCGGGTTGTCCAGTTAAGACAACGCTCTTCCGCAGGAGATTGTTGATACGGTTGCAGTATTCTCACGAGTAGTCACAACCACCGATCTGAACGTCTCTAAGCCGAATTGAGTTCACCCAGGACAAGGCGAAATCCGCAAGACAGCAAGCCATCAACAATGTGCTACACAGGAACGCAGGAGAGATTAGCTAGATCTGCTACCTGACACTCCACCGTCAGTCGATACCGGTTTGGCTCCTTGGCTCATGGAATCTGCCATATCTGACTGTGCGGTTTCGACAGTGAATTCTGAGATGAGTGCGTGTAACTCGTCTGCCTGTTCAGATAGGTCCCCAGTTTGCTGGGATATCTGTACCATCGACGAGGACTGTTGGTCCGCTGTAGTCGCAACCATCTCAGACTTTTGATTCACTTGATCCGCGGCCTTTGCCACCTCGTCTACCATGCTGGCGACTTCTTCGGTCGAGGCCGCCTGATCGTCGGTAGCAGCACTAATCTCTTGGATACCGTTGTCCGAGTCTTCGACGTTCTGTGCCATCTCTTCCAGCGAACCGAGGGCCTCTTCGATGGTTTCAGTCCCTGAATTCACGCGTTCTCCCATCTCGCGGATGTCTTCGACCGTCGTGTCAGCAGACGACTGAATCTCTTCGATACGGGATTCAACCTCGTCGGTCGCATCGGAGACCTCCTCTGCTAAGTCTTTAATTTCGTTAGCCACTACACCGAAACCTTCACCAGCCTCGCCAGCGCGTGCCGCCTCAATAGACGCGTTCAACGCCAGCATATCGGTCTGCTCAGCGATCTCGTCGATGAGTTCGACAACCTCACTAATTTTACCTACCTCGGTGGCAAGTGATTCGACCTCGGTAATCGTTGTGTCCGACTTCTCTTCGATAGATTCCATCTCTGCCATCGCGTCGGTCGCTGCCTGTTTGCCCTCTTGTCCGAGCTCTGCTGTTGCGCGCGAGCGCTCCGCAATCTCGTTGGCCGACGAGGCGATTTCCTCGACAGTACCGGAAAGGTTCTGTATCTCGCTAGCGACTTGCTGTAGGCTCTCAGACTGGTCTTCCGCGTCGGTGGTGATCTCTTGCTCCGTTGAACGCCGACGCCGTCTGCGGATCGTATCGCTGATTTCACGGGATTTGGACGCCGTCTGGCGATATGGGACGTCTCAAGACCCTCGCACAGACGTTTCACGAATTCGCCACGAACCA
>NZ_NEDJ01000068.1 GCF_002114285.1 Halorubrum ezzemoulense DSM 17463 | reverse complement strand
TTGCGGAATGGGCACGTACGTGCGGGAGGGAAGTTTCACAGCATACATAATTATATTATAAATGTTCAGTATCTCTGATTTAATCGTTGGATAAAGATTTTTCTTTAGCTTTTTTATCATCTTCTTTTACTTTATCCAACTCAGATTCTATATCGTTGATTTCTGACTTTAATTCTTCAATCTCTGATTGTTGGCTCCGGATAGACGAGTCCAGAGAAAACCCAAACGAAAAAAACAGAACAGCCAAAATGTATATGGCTAAACTCACAGGTATTGGAAGTAATCGGAGGTTTAAACCAGACATATACACCGCTTGCCCCCAAAATGTCGTGAAAATAGCATTTCCCACGCCGTTGAGTACCCACATAACACCGACAAATATGCCTCCAGAAATAAAAGATCGAACAATAAGGCCTCTGTTATCTATCCATTCTTTCATACCAAGTATCGAGTGGTATATCCCCAAAAACAGACTTAAAACCCCTAAACGAGTCGATTTAGACGCAGTTTGAATATGATTCGGATCTTCTGAATCATCTCTATCGTCAGTCATTATAATTGACTAATATTTTCTCTGTGTAAAGAGGTTTGGCTGTCGGCATCGCCGTGCGTAGTGCCGACCTCCGAAAGAAGTCCGTGGAAGTGGTATCTCGGTGCGCTAAGTGTGGCGTTCAATCCTTCAGAAGTCGGTAAACTGCTTGGATTCCTCTTTAGCAGCCTCATCGGACATGTTGACGTAGATCATAGTTGTCTCAAGATCCGTATGTCCCATTAGTTTCTGTAAAGTCGTCACATCTACTTTCTCCAGCTTATCCATTGCGAACGAGTGTCTTAGTATGTGTGGAGTCACTTTATGCTGCTTTTGACCATTAGAATATGTGGCAGACACTTCTTGTATTCCAGCTTTTTTGGCGGCCTTTTTGACCATTTGATTTAGATGAACGCCGGAAATATGCTCACTGTCATTAGTCGGGAAAATGTATTCAGACTCATCAGCATAGGTCGCACTCTCCCGACCGCCGTGGTTCAACCAGCGGTCAAGAAGCAGTCCGGTATCCTCACGAAATCCAACAGTGCGACCTTCGGACTTTCGGGGAGGGATGCGAATGGTGTTGTCACTTTCGTCCACCTGATCGACCTTGGAATGAGTCAATTCTCCCCGTCGAAACCCACAGTCAAACATCAGACGAATAATCAATTCGTTTCGCAGTCGTGGAGGTGGAACATTTTTTATTAGCTGTTTCACTTCTTCAGGTTCGAGGTACGGATATTTATCACCGTCAGATTCTTCGAGGGATTTCTGTTTTTTCGTGTCTCCTCGAAGCATTTCCTTGTCTTCTTTGTCAAATCCATCGTAGGGATTTGCTGGTACATCCGGCATATCCTCGAATCTGTCAGCCATTTTCGCACAATCTTGATAGAACTTCGAGATACCGGAAACGCGTTGAGCAACGGTACTGGCTGCCATACCGTCGTAGATCAAATCTTCTGCGAACATACGCAAATCCGAGGTTTCAGCTTCCCAGATCGTCTTACTCCGCTCGGTGGATAACCAATCTTTCCAGCTGCGAACGTGGCTAATATATCTATCAGCAGTTGATTCACTGGATTTGCCAATATCGGACGTCCGGCGTTTCTTGAATTGCTTTAGGAGCCTCTCGAAGTCCATTAGAAGCCCTCATTGCGGGCGTAAGCTGAGCTATGTTCACCCTCGCCAACCCGAGTTACGAGATTAGTCTCATCTGCCATCTGTCGCAGTATGCTCGCGACCCTCTCTGAATCCTCTCCGATTCTCTCCGCGATTCTCTCCGGGGTTTCCCCGTCTAACCCTTCATCGGATTCAGATTCGGGAAGTTGATCGACAATATCGTTCTTTAGCTCCGCCCGCCCGGTAGAGGTAACAGCCTTCTCTACGTCGGATAGGCGTTCGTCTAAGCCGGAGAGTGTACTTTCCATCCGACTGAGTGAATCTGTAACACGGTCAAGTGCTTCCGTGTTAGCCTCTGTGGTGCGTGGGCTAACCTCTCCCGTATCTCCCCCACTTTCACCGGAAAGTTCGTGTGCGACTGAGGTACGAATTAGATCGGACAGACTGGAATATTCGGGGGAGTCGTCGACTGCGTCGTCCCATTTCTCTTTCTGTGCTGGCGAGACTGTGAGATTAACACGCTTTCTCTCTGGCATTACGATTCGACAGACACACCCGCCATGTATAAAACCTATGTAATACAGACAGGGAACCCGTACAATCCCCATGTCCATGTGCATCGGGGTGTTGAAGTGGCAGTGGTAGAGGTGGGTGCCGGGCACGTCCGCGCCGATCTGGTAGGTGTGCTCCTCGCCGGGCATCACGGTGATCCCCGTCGTGGACGGGACCCCGTCGTCCTTCCACGACTTCGAGACGCCGTGGAAGTGGAGCGTGTGCGGCATCTCCCCGCCGGTGTTGTCGAGGGTGATCGAGAGGTCGTCGCCCTCGGTCGCCCGGAGCACCGGGCCGGGGACGCTCGGCGTCCCGTCGTCGGCCTGGAACGCCCACGTCACCGGCATCTCGACCGGCCCGCCCAGCGATCTCCCGGGGTGGGCCGCGTGTCGGGCGTGGACCGAGCGCAGCGTCACCTCGCGGCCGCGCTCGTCGAGGTCGACGACCTCCGGCGACCCCGTCTCCGGGAGCGTCGGCCCGTCGTCGGTCGCCGGCGGGTCCGCGTCGTCGCCGGCGCTCGCGGTGGTGGTGGCCTCGTTCAGACAGCCCGCCAGCCCGGCGACGCCCGAGAGCCCCGCGGCCTGAAGGATCGTTCGTCGCGCGAAGCCGCCGTCGGAGACGGAGTCGTTCTGCGACATGTCTCAAGCGAGGGGGTGGGGAGAGATAACCCGGACGCGGCTTCCCGGTTCGAGACACGACGAGCGAACCAGTTCGTCCGCGAGCACATAAATGCGGCAGCGACCGCGGCGACCGGATCGCTCAGTCGTCCGCCGGCTCCTCGGCGGCCGCGTTCTCGCCGATGGGCTCGCTGTCCCAGTAGGCGTGGTCGTCGTCCGTCCGGAAGCAGGTCGCCGTGCGCTCCTCGCCGAGGTCGTACCCCGGGGGGGTCGACTCCCGGCAGGCGGCCCGCGCCTCCGGACATCGGGTGTGGAACCGACACCCGCTCGGCGGGTTCCGCGGCGAGGGCACGTCGCCGCGGAGCGTGGTGAACTCCTCGTCTCGCGCGTCCGTGCTCGCTCGCGGGACGCTCGACAGGAGCGCCTTCGTGTACGGGTGGGCGGGGTCGTCGAAGATCTCCTCGACCGGCCCGATCTCGACGATCTCGCCGAGGTACATCACCGCGACGCGGTCGCAGACGTGGCGGACCACGCCGAGGTTGTGCGCGATGAAGAGGAACGTGAGCCCGAAGTCGTCCTGAAGGTCTTCGAGCAGGTTCAGGATCTGGGCCTGAACGCTCACGTCGAGGGCGGACACCGGCTCGTCGAGGACGACGAAGTCGGGGTCCAAGGCGAGCGCGCGGGCGATCCCGATCCGCTGTCGCTGCCCGCCGGAGAATTCGTGGGGGTACCGGTCCATCTGGTCGGCGGACAGCCCGACGCGTTCGAGCAGGTCGCGGGCCGTCTCGCGCCGCTCAGCCCGGTCGGCCACGTCGTGGATCCGCAACCCCTCAGTGACGATGTCGCCGGTGGTCATCCGCGGGTCGAGACTGGAGAACGGGTCCTGGAACACGATCTGGGCGCGCCGGCGGAACTCCGTCAGCTCCCGCGACCCCATGCCCCGCACGTCCTCGCCGTCGAAGGTGATCTCGCCGGCGGTGGGCTCGCGGAGCCGCAACACCGTCTCGCCGGTCGTCGACTTCCCGCAGCCGGACTCGCCGACGAGCCCGAGCGTCTCGCCCTCGCGCACGTCGAAGGAGACGCCGTCGACCGCCTTCACGCTCTCCGACTCCTGTCCGAGCAGGCGGTCGACGAGCGACGGGTCGTCCGCGTAGTACTTTTTCAGCCCGTCGACGGAGAGCAGCGAGTCGCTCACTCGCCGTCACCTCCGTCGGCCGCGACCCCGTCGTCGGGATCGGCGGCGTCGCCCCCGTCGAAGTAGCCGTCGGGGAGCGCGTCGGCCGGGTCGTACTCGCGGTCCGCGAGGACGCACTTGGCGCCGTGGTCGACGGCGGCCTCGACCGTCGCCTCGGGCGGCTTGTCGAGGCACGCCTCCATCGCCTTCGGGCACCGGTCCGCGAAGTAACACCGGTCGCCCATCTCGGCGTCGATCAGGCTCGGGACGTTGCCCGCGATCGGTTCGAGCCGCGCCCGCGGGTCGTCCACGTCCGGGATGGAGCCGAGCAGCCCCCGCGTGTACGGGTGAACGGTGTCCTCGAAGACGGAGTCGAGCGTGCCGCGCTCGACGATCTCGCCGGCGTACATCACGCAGACGCGGTCGCACATCTCGGCGATGACACCGAGGTCGTGGGTGATGAGCACGATGCTCATCCCGCGGTCCGCCTGGATCTCTTTCAGCAGGTTCAGGATCTGCGCCTGGATCGTCACGTCGAGGGCGGTCGTCGGCTCGTCGGCGATCAGCACGTCCGGCTCGCCGGCGAGCGCCTGCGCGATCATCGCGCGCTGGAGCATCCCGCCCGAGAACTGGCCGGGGTACTCGTCGACGCGCTCCTCGGGGTCGGGGATCCCGACCTGCCCGAGCAGCTCGACCGCCCGGTCCATGCTCTCCTCGCTCGTGTAGTCGCGACCGGGGACGATCCCGTCGAGGAGGTACTTCCCGAGCCCGTACCCCTGCGTCCGCGAGCGCGTCGAGCGGGGGTTCGCCCGCGCCCGCCGCTGCACCTCGACCGCCTCGGCGATCTGTTCGCCGACGGTGATCGAGGGGTTGAAGCTGCTCATCGGGTCCTGGAAGATGACGCTGAACGAGGGGCCGCGCAGCGACCGCCGGACGCTGGGCGGCACGGTCCGGAGGTCGACGTGGTCGCCGTCGACCCCGACCCCCTCGGTCCCGCGGAACTCCTCGGCGAGGTCGGGGTCGCGGTACCACACCTCGCCGGCGGTGATCCGGCCCGGGGTCTCGACGAGGTCGACGAGCGACAGCGCCGTCACGGACTTGCCGGAGCCGGACTCGCCGACCACGCCGAGGATCTCGTCCTCGCGGAGGTCGAACGACGCCGACTCCACCGCGTTGATCTGCCCCTCTTCGGTGAAGAAGCGGGTCGAGAGGTCCCGGACCGACAGCACGTCGCCGGGCGCGGGCGCCCCGCTCGGCGTCGCCGCGCCGAGGCGTCCGGCGTCGGCGGTCGCGGCGGGGTCGCTCGCCCCGCCGTCGGTCGCCGCGGTCGGCTCGCTCCCCGCCGGGTCGTCGTCCGGCCGCTCGGCGTCCCTCATGCGGCACCCCCTTCGCCCTCGATACCGGGGTCCAAGGCGTCACGCAGCCAGTCGCCGAGCAGATTGATCCCGATCACCGACAGCATGATCGCGAGCCCGGGGATGGAGGCGATCCACCACTGGCCGGAGGAGACGTAGTCGCGCCCCTGCGCGATGTCGAAGCCCCACGACAGCGTGGTCCCGGAGAAGCCGAGGAACGACAGCGAGCTCTCCAAGAGGATGATCGCCGCCACCTGCACCGTCCCGAGGACGATGATCGGCGTGATCGCGTTCGGGAGGACGTGCCGGAGGATGATCGTGTTGTCGCCGGCGCCGAGCGCGCGCGACGCCTTCACGTACTCCTGCCCGCGCAGGGAGAGCGCCTCCCCGCGGGCGACGCGGGCGAACCACACCCAGTTGACGAGGCCGACGACGATCACCACCGTTATGGGCAATACGAAGCTGCTCGGCATCTCCGGCGCGAGGCCAGCGACGACGAACGGGTCGGGGACGTTCACCGCCGCGCGGCCCCACAGCCCGATCAGCGCGACCGCCAACACGAGCGAGGGGAACGCGAGGCTGATGTCCGCGATCCGCATCAGCGCGTCGTCGACCCGTCCGCGGTGGTAGCCGGCGAGCAGGCCGACCGGCACCCCGATCGACGCCGCCAAGAGCGTCCCGAGGACGCCGACGACGAGCGAGGTCCGGGCGCCGTACACCACTCGCGAGAACATGTCGCGACCGAGCCCGTCGGTGCCGAACACGTGGGCCGGGTCCGCGGTGATCTCGACCTCCTCGGTGACGGTCTGGATCTCGCCGTCGACCATCTGCGAGGAGGTCCGCTCCTCCGTCTGCGAGAAGCCGATCGGCGGCAGCTCGCTCTGGTTGAGCTGTTGGTCGTTCGGGTTGTGGGGCGCGATGAACGGGGCGAACACGGCGGCCAACACGATGATCACCACCAGCGCCAGCCCGAGCTTCGCGAGCCCGCTCTGTCTGAACTCCTTCTTGAGATTGCGAATGACACGTGAAGAGACCATGTTAGTCGGTCACCACCTCCGGGTCGAGGTAGGCGTACACAACGTCGACGAGGATGTTGACGAGGACGAAACTCGTCCCGATGACGATGAGGCTCCCCTGGAGCGCGGGCCAGTCCCGCTGGTTGATGCTCTCGATGACCAGCGTGCCGAGCCCGGGCCAGGAGAACACCGCCTCGGTGATCACGGCGCCGCCGATCAGCGTCCCGAGCTGGAGTCCGAGGACGGTGATCACGGGGATGAGGGTGTTCCGGAGCGCGTGTTTGTATCGGATCAGCGTCCGCGGGAGCCCCTTGGCGCGCGCGGCCTGAACGTAGCCCTGGCTGAGTTCGTCCAGCATCCCGGACCGCGTCAGCCGGGTGATGAGCGCCATGAAGTAGGTCCCCAAGGCGATCGCGGGCAGCGTGATGTACGCGAGCCACGTCAGCAGCGTCCCGACGAACGGCTCGGCGTTGACGACCGAGAGGGCGACGTCGCCGACGTCGACCCCACGGCCGCTGGTGTTGAAGATGTTGAACTCCACCGCGAAGATCAGGATGAGCATGATCCCGAGCCAGAAGTTCGGCGTCGAGATGCCGCCGAGCGACAGCAGTGTCGCGCCGTAGTCGACCGGGTCGTTCCGGTTCGTGGCGCTGATCACGCCGAGCGGGATCGCCAAGACGATCGCCACGACGCTCGCGGCGACAGCGAGTTCCACGGTGGCGGGGAGGCGTTCGAAGACGAGGGTCGTGACCTCCTGCCCGCGGATGTAGGACCGGCCCATGTCGCCCTGGAGCAGCTCGAAGACGTACCGTCCGTACTGGACGTACAGCGGCTGGTCGAGCCCCAGTTCGGCGGCGATCGCCTGCCGCGTCTCCTGTGACGCGTCGAGCGGCGCGACCGCGTTGATCGGGCTCCCGGGGGTGACGAACCGGAGCGCGAACACGACCGTGATGACGCCCCAGACGACGCCGATCCCCTGGAGGCTTCTTTTGAGTGCGAATCTGCCGAGTGACATTACTAACGATATGGAGAGGTGAGTCGCGTTACTGCTGGGTCGCCGTGTCCGGGTCGATGAACTCGTCGGCCCGCGGTTCCCAGGAGATGTCGCTGGAGACGCCGTAGACGCTGAACTGCTGGTGCATGAACACCCACGGCGCGAGGTCGTGGGCGAGCTGGTTCGCCTCCTGGAGGATGTCGACGCGCTCGTCGGGGTCCTCGGTCGCCTCGGCGTCCGTGAGCAGCCCGTCGAGCTCGTCGTTTTTCAGCACCGTCAGCGCGCCCTCGGAGGAGAGCAGCGGCGTCAGCGTCTGGCTGCCGTCGAACTCCGCGTTCCCCCACCCGAGGAGGTTGAAGTGCGGGCGGTCCTCGATGTTCGGCGCGGTGACGTCCTGAACGAGCGAAGAGAACTCACGCTGTTCGACCTCACAGGAGACGTTCGACAGCGAGTCGATCTGGCTGGCGGCCGCCTGCGCGATCTGGCCGTCGCGGAGGTACCGGCCGATCGGCGTCTCAAGCGTGATTTCGACGCCCGCGTGCCCCGACTCCTCGACGAGCCGCTCGGCCTCGTCGGGGTCGTACGGATACGGGTCGATGTCGGGGTTGTAGCCGACGTGGCCGTCGAGGGTCGGCTGGGAGGTGATGTTGCCGAAGCCGTTGAGCACGTTCTCGATGATACTCTCGACATCGACCGCGTGGTTCATCGCCTGCCGGAACTGCTGGCTGGAGAACGGCTCCACGTCGTAGCGCATCTGGAGGAAGATGATCCGCGCGCTCGCAACGGAGTTGATCGTCGCCACGTCGGAGCTGTTCACCCGCGACACCTCGTTCGGCGGTACGTTCGTCACGATGTCCGTCTCCTCCGCGAGCAGCTGGTTGACCCGCGTGCTCGACTCGCTGGAGGCGGTCATGGTGAGCTCGTCGACCTCGGGCGCGCCGTCCCAGTACTCCTCGTTGGGCTCGTAGACGACTTGGTTCCCCGACTCGTAGTTCGTGAGGCGGAACGGCCCCGTCCCGTTGGCGTTCCGGTTGATGTAGTCGCCGCCGTTCTCCTCGACCCACGACTGCTGCATGATCGGGCCGTTCGTCGCGAACAGCTGGAAGGCGATCGGGTTGAACCCCTCGAAGGAGACCGTCACCTGCCCGTCGCCGGTCGTCACCTCGTCGACCAGGCCGAGGTCGTTGGACTGCGGGCTGACGATCCCGACGTCCTCGAAGACGATCCGGCGGATGCTGTACCGGACGTCCTGCGGCGTGACCTCGTCGCCGTTGTGGAAAGTGATCCCGTCGCGCAGCATGAACTGGACGCTGCCGTCCTCGGTGCGCTCCCACTCGTTGGCGAGGCCGGCGATGATGCCGCCCTCCTTGTCGCGGTCGAGGAGGCCCTCGTACAGCTGGCCGACGATGATCTCGGTGTTCGTCTCGGCGTGGTCCTGCGGGTCGAGCCCGGAGTCCATCTGGCCCATGGTGACGCCGAGTTCGAAGCTGTCGCCGCCGCCGTCGCCACCGTCACCGTCACCGCCGTCGCCGTCACCGTCGCCGCCGTCGCCGCCGTCGCCGCCTCCGGAACAGCCTGCGAGACCGACAGAACCGGCCGTTCCGGCGTACTTGAGCACCGTCCGCCTGTCGACATGATCGTCGTTGTCAGTAGGCATAGGCGATCCCATACGATAGAGAGTTATGAACCTACCGGCAGACCCGGCCCCTTTCGGCCCGACTGCCAACGGTCCGTCGACGGTAGCGCAGACGGGTCGGGGGCGAGCGCGGGTACGCGGGACAGGCACGATACGAGTCGGAAACCGACGCTTATGTACGGACGTGGGCGATAGCCGCGCGACATGGACGTACCCGATCCCGGACCGCGGTGGGGAGCGGTCGAGGAGGACGCGGAGTCGACGGCAGCGGCGTACCGAGAGCGCGGCTGGACCGCCGTCGCCGGACACCCCGGACAAGTGAACCCGGTCGCCGACGCGGCCCGCGTCGACGTGTTGTTACCGGAGTCGGAGTTCGAGGCGGCGCTCGAGGCGGTCGACGAGGCCGCGATCGACGGCGTCGACGTGTACGCGGGCGCCGCGGACGGCGTCGCGTACCGGCTGGTGGTCGCGACCGACGAGGCGGCGGAGGTGGCGCTCTGTATTCCGACGTACATCGGCGACGAAGACCTCGCCTCGCTGCGCGCGGCCGCGGCGGCGAACGGCGCGCTCACGGTCCGGCTGCGCCCGCTCGACGACCGCGACCACGTCGCGATCGCGATCGACGACCCCGCGGTGTTCTTCGACGCGCCCGAGTCGTGAGAACCACACTCGTGGGGTGTTCTCCCCGCGTGTGACTTCGACATGTTCATACTTGTGCGATCGCGATCATTAGTATGAACCGCGCAGAGAAGGCGGCCCTCCAGCTACAGGCGGTCGCCGTGTTGCGGATGCTGAAGGAGACGCGAACGTACGAGGAGCTGTCCGCGGTGACCGGGCTGCCCGCTGGCGACCTGAACCGGTACGTGAACGGGCACGTCCTGCCCGGCACCGACCGCGCGAGCGAGGTGGTCGAGTCGGTCGGGCGCGAGGCGCTCGCCGACGAGCTGGTCGCGCGCGTCGAGTTCGACGACGAAGGCTACGTCGACAACTCCGGCGTCGTCTTCGACCAGTCGTTCCTCGACCTCGTGGCGCCTGTGGCGGCGGAGACGTTCGAGTTCGAGTCGCCGGACGTGGTGTTGACGGCCGCGACGGACGGGATCACGCTCGGCGCGGCGATGGCCTCCTTCTTCGACGCACGCCTGGCGTACGCGAAGAAGTCGAAGGAGACCGCCGTCGAGGAGTTCATCGAGTCGCGCCAGCGGCTCGCTTCGGGCATCGAGCTCACCTACTACCTCCCCGCGAGCGCCATCGACGCCGGCGACACGGTGTTGGTCGTCGACGACCTGATCCGGTCGGGCGAGACTCAAGAGCTCCTCTTGGACATCGCGCTCCAAGGCGACGCTGACGTTACCGGCGTGTTCGCGCTCATCGCCGTTGGCGACGAGGGGATGGACCGCGCGCGAGCGATCACCGACGCGCCGGTCGGCGCGCTGACCACGTTCGAGTAGCCACGTTCGCGCATACTCTTCGAGAATAAACAGGACTTTTTCGCGTTTTAATGCGCGTTCGTGTATATCTGAGCGCTTCGTTCAGCAAAGCTTATCACTCGATCCCGGGGAACATCTACCTGTTCAATGGGCCTTTCAGACACGCTCGCCGAGCGGTTCGACGTGGAGTCGCACGGGTCGGACGTCCGCACCGAACTGGTCGCCGGGCTCACGACGTTCCTCGCGATGTCGTACATCATCGTCGTGAACCCGTTCATCCTGGCCGACGCGATCCAGATCCCCGGGTACGAGTTCTTCGAGGTGGTCCAGATGATCGCCATCGCGACCGTCCTCTCGGCGGCGGTGGGGACGGCCGTGATGGCGCTGTACGCGAACCGGCCGTTCGGGCTCGCGCCCGGGCTCGGGCTCAACGCCTTCTTCGCGTACACCGTCGTGCTGGGGCTCGGCGTGCCGTGGCAGACGGCGCTGGCCGCCGTCTTCGTCGAGGGGGTCCTGTTCATACTCCTGACCCTCGTCGGCGCGCGCGAGTACGTCATCCGGCTGTTCCCGGAGCCGGTGAAGCGCTCGGTCGGGGCCGGCATCGGCCTGTTCCTGCTTTTCATCGGGCTTCAGGAGCTCCAGATCGTCGTGCCGGACGAGGCGACGCTGGTCACGCTCGGCGGCGTCTTCGCGAACCCGTGGGCGATCCTCGGGGTCTTGGGGCTGGTGCTGACGTTCGTGCTGTGGGCGCGGAACGTCACGGGCGCCATCGTCATCGGCATCGCGACCACCTCGATTGCCGGCTGGGCGCTCACTCTCGGCGGCGTCTTCGCCCGCGGGACGGTCACGCCGGAGACGCTGCCGTCGGCGCAGTACGACATCACGCCGCTCGCGGGCGCGTTCGTCGACGGGCTGGCGAACATCGACCCGCTCACGTTCGTGCTGGTCGTGTTCACGTTCTTCTTCGTGGACTTCTTCGACACCGCGGGGACGCTCATCGGCGTCTCGCAGTTCGGCGACTTCCTCGACGATGACGGCGACCTCCCCGACATGGACAAGCCGCTGATGGCCGACGCCGTCGGGACCACCTTCGGCGCGATGGTCGGCACCTCGACGGTGACGACGTTCATCGAGTCGTCCGCGGGCGTCGAGGAGGGCGGTCGCACCGGGCTCACCGCCCTGGTCGTCGCCGCGCTGTTCCTCGCGTCGCTCGCCGTGATCCCCGTCGTCGCCGCGATCCCCGAGTACGCCTCCTTCATCGCGCTGATCGTCGTCGGCGTGATGATGCTTCAGGGGCTCGTCGAGGTCGACTGGGACGATCCCGCGTGGGCCGTCTCCGCCGGGCTCACGGTCACCGTGATGCCGTTCGCCTACTCCATCGCCGACGGACTGGCGGCCGGTATCGTCGCGTACCCGATCATCAAGCTCGCGGTCGGCGAGGGCGACGAGGTCGCGCTCGGGCAGTACGCCATCGCCGCGCTGCTGGCGGTCTACTACGTCCTCTCGACCGCCGATCTCATCCTCTGAGCGGGGCCGGGCGGGGCTCCTCCGGGCGCCTCGGCGGAGTCCTCTTGAAGCGTCGGAACGCAGACGGGAATGAGCGATCCGACCCATGTCTGACGCACCCGACGACGCCGACCGTTCCGTGACCGTCGCGGACCGCGAGGGACACGCGGGCGATCCGGTCCGCGAACTCGCGCTCGACTGCGTCGTGGCCGGCATCGAGGCGGCGCACCCGGCCGGAGTGGTCGACGACGCCCTCGCGCTGGACGGCGACCGGCTGACGGTCGCGGGCGTCGAGGACGCGAGCACGGCCCACGACGACGCGACGGCCGCCTACGACCTCGCCGCGTACGACCGCGTGCTGGTCGTCGGGGCGGGCAACGCGGCGGGCCACTTCGCGGCCGCGGTCGAGCGGCTCCTCGGCGGCCGGATAGCTGAGGGCGCGGTAGTCACGGACGACCCCGTCGAGACCGAGCGGGTCGCCGTCCTCCCCGGCGACCACCCGACGCCGAGCGAGACGGGCGTCGAGAGCGCCCGTCGGGTGCGGGCGCTCACGGCCGACGCCGGCGCCGACGACCTCGTGATTGGCCTGCTCACGGGCGGCGGGAGCGCGCTGCTGGCCGCGCCCGCCGACGGGATCGGGCTTGACGACCTGCGCGAGACGACCGAGGCGCTGCTGGCCAGCGGCGCGACTATCGACGAGATCAACGCGGTCCGCAAACACCTCTCGGCGGTGAAGGGGGGACGGCTGGCCCGGGCGGCCGCCCCCGCCGACGTCCTCGGCCTCGCGATCAGCGACGTGACCGGCGACGACCCGGCGGTGATCGCGAGCGGCCCGCTCTCGCCCGACCCGACGACCTACGCGGACGCGAACGCGGTCCTCGACCGGTACGGGGTCGACACCCCGGACGCCGTGACCGCGCGGCTCGACCGCGGCGCCGCAGGCGAGGTCGCGGAGACCCCCGAGACGGGCGACCCGGCGTTCGACGGCGTCGGGGTCCGGATCGTCGCGAGCGCGCGGACGGCCCTGAACGCGGCCCGGGAGGTCGCCGCGGCGCGGGGGTACGACCCGCTCGTGCTCTCCTCGCGGGTGCGCGGCGAGGCGCGGGAGGCGGCGAAGACCCACGCGGCGGTCGCCGAGGAGTGCCGGGCGGCGGGCGACCCGGTCGCTCCGCCCGCGGTCCTCCTCTCGGCCGGCGAGGTGACGGTGACGCTCGGCGCGGACCCCGGCGAGGGCGGGCCGAACGGGGAGTTCGCGCTGTCGGCGGCGGCCGAGCTCGACGCGTCGGGGCGCGACGGCGAGGGGATCGCCGTCGCGAGCGTCGACACCGACGGTATCGACGGCGCGACGGACGCGGCCGGCGCGCTGATCGACGACCGCCTCGTCGGCGACGGCCCCGAGGCCACCCTGAGCCGCGATGCGGCCGCGGCCGCGCTCGACGAGCACGACGCGTACCCGCTGCTCGACGGGGCGGACGCGCTGGTCCGCACGGGACCGACCGGGACGAACGTCAACGACCTGCGCGCGGTGGTGGTCGGCGGACGCGTTGCGGGGTCTGAGGCGAGCGGATCGCGTTCGGAAGGGACTAAGTGACGGCCGGCGAATTTTGCGGCATGCAGACGCTGCTCCTCAACGCAGACGACGTAGACGAGAACGCCGAGATGGACCGGGTAATCGACGCGGTCCGCGGCGCGTTCACCGCCTACGAGCGCGGCGACGCCAAGATGCCGGCGAAGTCGTACATCGATCTGCCCGAGTACAACGGCGACTTCCGGTCGATGCCCGCCTACCTCGATGTCCGTGAGGAGGACGTCGCCGAGGAGACGGCGACCGGCGACGGGTGGGACGCAGCCGGGATCAAGTGGGTGAACGTCCACACCGACAACCCCGCCGACCACGACCTCCCGACCGTGATGGGGACGATGATCTACTCTGACCCCGAGACGGCGTTCCCGCTGGCGGTCCGCGACGGGACGACGCTGACGATGAAACGCACCGGCGCGGCCGCCGCGGTCGCGACCGACCACCTCGCCGTCCCCGACGCGAGTTCGCTCGGGATCGTCGGCGCCGGCGTCCAGTCGTACACCCAACTCGAAGCGATCTCGACGGTGCGGGACATCGAGGAGGTCGTCGTGAGCGACCTCGACGAGGAGCGCGTCGCCGACTTCCTCGACGCCTTCGGGGGCCGGTTCGACGTGCGCGCGGGCTCGGTCTCGGAGGCGGGCCACTGCGATATCCTCTCGACGGTGACGCCGGTCGAGAGTCCGATCGTCGGTCCCGAGGACGTGGGCGACCACACGCACGTCAACGCGATGGGCGCGGACGCGGAGGGGAAACACGAGCTCGCGGACGACCTCCTCGTCGACGCCACGGTCGTCATCGACGACCACGAGCAGTGCACCCACTCGGGCGAGATCAACGTCCCCTACGCCGCGGGGACGCTCACCGACGAGGACATCTACGGCGAGATCGGCGAGATAGTCGTCGGCCGTCGGGCGGGCCGTCCCGGGACGCCGGGGACCCCCGCCGACGCCGACGGCGTGAGCGGCGTCAGCGTCTTCGACTCGACGGGGCTCGCGATTCAGGACGTGGCGGCCGCGCGCGTCGTCTACGAGCGCGCCGACGAGCTGGACAACGGGTACCCGTTCGACCTGCTGGGCCTCGACGGCTGAACGACGGGCCGCTTTTGTCTCCTCGCCGCGTACGCCGGCCGTGAGACTCGTCAGCGTCGCGGCGCTCGCGGAGAACCGGGTGATCGGGAGAGACGGCGAGGTGCCGTGGCCGCACATCGAGGCGGACGTGCGGCAGTACCGCGAGCGCGTCGCGGAGTCACCGGTGATTCTCGGCCGACGCACGTTCGACTCGATGCGCGGCGACCTGCCCGGACGCCGCCAGATCGTCGTGAGCCGGAGCGTCGACGCGGTCGACGCGCCGACGGCGCTCGTCGCGAGCGGCGTCGAGGAGGCGCTCGCGGCGGCCCGCGACATCGTCGGGGACGCCCCCGCCGAGCGGGAGCGCGTGCCCGCCGAGACCAGTCCGGCGTCGGGGCCGGTCGAGGCGTCGGACCAGGGGGACGAGACGGTCTACGTCCTCGGCGGCGGCGGCATTTACGAGCTGTTCCAGCCGCACCTCGACGGGATGGCCCTCAGCCACGTCGAGGGCGCGTTCGACGGGGACACGTACTACCCGGCGTGGGACGAGGCGGAGTGGGACGTGGCCGAAGAGACGGCGTACGACCGGTTCACGCTGCGCGAGTGGGTCCGTCGGGCGCGCTAAGCGGGTTTCTCTCGGCCTTTTTGATCGCCCGCGACAGCGACTACGCCCCGCCGTCGCGCTCGGCCGCGTAGCGTTCGAGCTGGACGGCGGTGCTGTCGGCGAGGCGCTCGACCGCGGACTCGACCCCGTGCTCGCGGGCGTCAACCGACGCCTCGGCGGCGAGCGTCCGGACCGTGTCGAACGGACCGATCCGCGCGCCCGTCGTGGCCGCCGCGTCCTCGGCGTCGAGCAGCTGGTCTATCGCGGTGCGGTAGCCGGGGTTCTCGTCGAACCACCCCTGGCGGTCGAGCCGGTCGATCGCGCCCTCGTGGACCGGGAAGTAGCCGGTCTCGCGGTGCCAGCGCGCCTGCCGTTCCGGGGCCGCGAGCCAGGCGAGGAACGCCGCGGCGGCGCGCTGCTCCGCCGGCGACGCGCCGTCCGCGACCCACAGCGATCCCCCGCCGACGACGACGCCGTGCCGCTCGTCGGCGACCGGGAAGTAGCCGACGCCGACCGGGAAGGAGGCGCCCTCCCGCACGTCGACCATCGCGGAGGTGGAGCCGATGAGCATTCCGGCGCGCCCCTCCTGGAACGCCTCGCGGGCCTGCCCGCGGGCCTCGATGCCGGGGTCGTGGTACAGGCCGTCGGCGGCCATCTCGGCGATCCAACGGTAGATCCGCTCGCCGACGGGTCCGTCGAACCGGCTCTCCGCCGGCGTGCCGCCCCGACCGTTGTCGGCGTCGACGAGGGGTTCGCCGGCCTCGGCGAACCACTGCTCGATAAACCACGAGTACGTCGCGAACGTGATCCCCGTCTCGGTCGCGCCGCGCTCGACGAGCCGCTCGGCGCAGCGCCGGACCTCGTCGAACGTCTCGGGCGGGTCGTCGGGGTCCAGTCCGGCCCGCTCGAACGCCGCCCGGTCGTAGTACAGCACGGGCGTCGACGCGTTGAACGGCATCGAGTGGAGCACCCCGTCCGTCCGGTAGTAGTTCGCGACGGGGTCGAGCAGGTCGTCGGCGTCGAGGGCGACGCCGGAACCGCTCGCGGCGGCGGGCCCGCCTCGGGCGACGCGCCCGGATTCGGCGTCGAGGAGGCGCTCGACGGGCGTGAACGCCCCGCTGTCGAGCGCGCGCTGGGTGCCGATCTCGTAGAGGTGGGCGATCGCCGGCGGCTCGCCCCGGTCCGCCGCCGCGAGCGTCGCCTGGAACGCGCCGCGGTAGCTTCCCTTCGAGGCGGGGCGGACCGCGACCCCGTCGGTCTGAGCGGCGAACTCGGCGGCGAACTCGTCGAGGAGCCGCGCCTTGCGGCCGCCGAACGCGTGCCAGAAGTCGAGGACGACCGCGTCGTCGTCGGCGGTCCCGTCGGCGTCGTACGCGTCGAGCGCGTCGTCTAAGGTCCCGGTCCGGTCGGCGAGCGTCGACGCGCCGGCGGCCACCTCCGCCAGCGACGTCTTCTGCGCGTGCGCGACCGCGGTGGCGTCGCCCGCGTCCGCGGCCGTCTCCTCGGCGAGGTCGCCGACCGACTCGACGGCGTCGACCACCGCCTCGATCGAGGTCGCCTGGTCGTCGGTCGCGTCGCGGATCTCCGCGACGCCGCTCGTCGTCTCCGAGACGTCGTCGGCGAGGTCGGTGAACGCCTCCAGCGCCGCCTCGGCCGTGCGGATCCCCTCGTCGGCGCGCTCGCGCATCTCGGCCATCTCGTCGACGGTCGCGTCCGTCTCCGCGCGAACCGACCGTATCGACGACTCGATCTCGCCGGTCGCCTCTCGCGCCTCCTCCGCGAGGCCCTTGACCTCCTCGGCGACCACCTCGAAGCCGGCCCCGGCCTCGCCGGCGCGGGCGGCCTCGATCGAGGCGTTGAGCGCGAGGATGTTCGTCTCGTCGGCGATGTCCTGGATCAGGTCGGTGACGTCCTCGATCGCCGCGACCTCCGACTCCAGCGTTTCGACCCGTTCGAGGGCCTCCTCGGTCCGCTCGTCGACGACGCGGAGGTCCTCGATCGCGGCCGTCGCGGCGTCGGTCCCCTCGTCGGCCCGCTCGGCGACGTCGGCCGCGGTCTCGGCCACCTGGTCCGCGGAGGCGGCGACCTCCTCGGTGGCGGCCGAGACGGTCTGGAGCTCGCTCGTCGCGGCCGCGATGTCGTCGCGCTGGCGGGTCGCGGCCGACTCGATCTCGTCGACCGCGGCGTACACCTCCTCGCTCTGGTCTTTCGCCCGGTCGACGTTCGACCGGACGTGCTCGGTCGCGCCAGCGACCTCGTCGCCGAAGCCGTCGGCGTCGGACACCGTCTCCGCGACCCCCTCGACGAACTCGTTGAGCGTCGCCGCGAGCGCCGCCGCCTCGCCGTCGGTCTCCGCGGCCGGGAACCGGGCCCCGAGGTCGCCGTCGGCGAGCCGCTCCGCGACCTCCCGGAACGCCTCGGCCGGCACGTCGCCGTCGGACGTTCCCGACGGGTGCGCCGCCTCCGACGAGACGCCGCCGTCGGTGGTCGCGTCGGGGTCTGTCGTCGAGCGGTCTCCGTCGGCGGCACCGCGATCGGACGTGCCGCGATCGGAGCCTGTGCGTGCGTCGTCACTGTTCATTTGTCGTCACTCTCCGGCCGGGGTACATAAGATCGAGAGTCAGATTATTCCGACTGATAGCGACCGCGCGGACGGGAGGGGCG
>NZ_NEDJ01000067.1 GCF_002114285.1 Halorubrum ezzemoulense DSM 17463 | reverse complement strand
GATTCTACGCGCTCAACGGTGAGAGTCTGGTAACGTTCACTGAGAACGAAGAGAAAGAGCAGATTTGCGGGGTATTAGAGAAGATCCGCGAGCAGAATCCGGGCAAGCGGATTCTGCTCGTCTTGGATAAGCACGGTTCACATAGATGTGAACACACGCGCAAGCGTGCGCATCAACTCGGGATTGACCTGATTTTCATTCCATCAGGCTCACCGCACCTCAACCCAATCGAGCAAGTCTGGAAGTATCTCAAATGGACGATGGCACCAATCGTCGTTGAGAGCGAAGCGGAATTCAAAGAGCTCGTTCAGGAAACTTTTGAGAAAATAACGAAACGCGTCAGCTTCGCAAAGAAGTGGTGTGAACAGTTTATTGACTTTCAAATGTTATCTTAATCATTACAGCATCCGGGCGGCGAGCCCGAATAGGTGTGGCTCCCTTCACGCACTTCCCACTCCAGAGGAACCATGTACTACCTCGGAATCGACCTTCATAAAGATGAGTCGCACGTCGCTGTTTTGGACGACGATGCCGAGGTCGTCGAAGAGATTCGCGTCGCAAACGCGAATCTCGACGACGTTGCCGAAGAATACGCTGGAGCCAAAGCCGCGATCGAAGCAACTAGCAACTACTACACGGTCTACGACACCCTCGACGAACACCTCGACGTGGTTGTCGCAGATCCTTCCCAAACCAAGGCGATCGGCTATGCTGAGGTGAAAAACGACCGGCTCGACGCGAAGTTGCTCGCGCAACTTCGCCGAGCCGGCATGATCGCTGAGAGTTACGTCCCGTCCGAGGAGCTCCGAGAGCGCCGCGCACTCGTGCGCGGCCGGAAGAGACTCGTCGAAAAGCGCACCGACTTCAAAAACGAAGTCCATGCCCTACTCGACAAACACGGGATCACCTACGACTGGGATCCGTTCAGCGTGAACGGACGAGAAATCCTCGCCGGCGAGGATTTCTCGCTCGGTGTGGTCGGCGATCAGCTGATGGAGTCGTTCCTCTCGATCATCGACGAGTTAACCAGTCAAATCGAGGAACTCGAATCGTTGATCGAGGAAACCGCTGCGTCTCTTGAGGAGACGCAGCTGTTGATGACGATTCCGGGCGTGAGTTTCTACTCGTCGCTGCTAATCACCTCGGAGATCGGTGAGATCGACCGATTCGACGAGGCAAAGCAGGTGGTGAGTTACGCGGGATTGGATCCGGTCGTCCGCGAGTCAAGGGACTCGCGGACGGAAGGATCGATCTCGAAGCGCGGAAGTGGAGACTTACGCTGGATCCTCGTTCAGTGTGTTCAAACAGCGGTTCACCGGTGTAACGATCCATATCTTGGACGGTTCTACGCTCGGCTGAAACAGCGGAAGAATCATCAGATAGCGATCGTCGCAACGGCGCGAAAACTGCTCGTGTCGATCTTCCATATGCTGGAGCGTGAGGAGGTGTACGATCCACCAGAAGTGAGTGCCTGAGGGCCGCCGGCTCGGCGGCCCTCATCGGCCGGTCGCAGCGGGTGTGAGCCACAGCTAACGCGTTCACGTTCTGACCGCCTGCCGGCTGATTCCTGAGCTATTACCGTGCCTGCTTGCGGTTTCTCTCTCGTGACCAATCTCGGCATCGATCCCGGCGAAAAATATAGTATCGCAGACGTGGTTTGTTGCGCTAGCAGGATTTCATAGGTGTTGAATCCGATGACAGCACTGGGACAAGGATCTCTGAAGGCGCGTGTATCTCGCTCTTCGTCGTCGATGAATTGGATCGATCCAGCTAGTGATCTCGATCTTCTCGCTTTCCTTAAAATTCTATTTCCGAATCTTCTCGGCTGGGGTTCTGAACCGAACACAGAAGGACCTGGTCCCGCGCCTTCTGCGGGTTCAACAGAGCTCTCGGGTCAAAGTGGTACCCTGCCCTCGGTCGAAAGTTAACCGCTCCGACCCTGACGATCCCCCGATTTCAAATGGGACCGACAAGATTGACTACATAATGTATGAGTCCGATCTTCAGGACGGGGTATCGAGCAGCATTATTGACGGCGAGGTGTCGTCGTTGAACCTCAGCATCACCGACAACGAGTTTGCTGTCATCGTTGATATTGGCGAGACTAACGCAGCTTACACGGCTGGTGAAGCCCGTGAGCTAGCGACGAGTCTCAAATCTATCTCAGACCAGCGATGGGACGTAGACAACGAT
Source organism: Halorubrum ezzemoulense DSM 17463 (assembly GCF_002114285.1). Classification (GTDB taxonomy): domain Archaea; phylum Halobacteriota; class Halobacteria; order Halobacteriales; family Haloferacaceae; genus Halorubrum; species Halorubrum ezzemoulense. Next base: position 15,739 of record NZ_NEDJ01000067.1, on the reverse strand, counting down.
GACATCGTAGAGTACCTCCGCGACTTAGCCGACGTGATTGACAACGAGAAATCAGTAGATGAAGTAGAAGAGAAGTGGGAAAGTAGAGAGGTAGATATCTCGGTATGATAGAAACATAAACCGTTGACTGGGTGTCATCCAACGGTTCTCATAGTTGTTAGCACCGCCCCGAATCGGTCAATTCACTATCTGAGAATAATTCTTCCGCCTCTTTTTTATTCCACCTGTTTCGTGTTTTCTTGTGGAACACGTGTAGTTGTATAGATCTGATCTGATTTCAGCGTTGGCGATTTCTTTGTCTCTTCTTTCTGTTCCACTTGTCTCGTTTTTTCTCGTGGAACACGTGTACTTGTATAGATTTGATCTGATTTCATCGCTGTCGATCCGCGCTTGTTAGTAGTACACGTGGGAAATGTGAATTACTATCTTCATAGTAAATACTTATAAAAGAGATCAGCACCAGTTGTGAGCCAAATAGTGGTTTCCTACATCCGTCTTTAGCTAATACTCACAGTAATACTATCTAGCCGTGATCTGCGGTCGAATTTCGCTCGTACACCTCGGCAAAACGCCGAAAATACCAATCTTAGCATTTCCAATCGCCTGTTTTCACGATGAACAGCGTCTCACCGGCTGGAATTGTCCTTCCCAACACTTTTAGTTATATTCTGAGCTTTGAATATTACTATCGGTCTTAGCTAAAGACGAATGGTGGTTTCCTACATACGTGCCCTGTATCTCGCACAGGTAGCTGAACCTTTCATTGAACTGTCAGAATTTTCGGCAGTCAATGCGCAGGCTCATTCTAACAGTTGATTCATCAAGCTATAAACGAAATCAAGCCATGGAGAATAGTTCTATGACACCCTCTTCTCTATAACAATCAACCGTACTGTCTGACATAGCTATTTGCAGTCACAAAATGCTTAGAATCTGAGGAATGGGCCCGTCGTAGCGGGAACCTCACTCCTCGAGGGCATCCTCTAGGCGCGCGACGCGTTCCCGCAGCTCGGCGAGGTCGTCGGCCCGATCCTCCCGGAGGTCCTCCACCGGACGAATATCCGCGAGCGCGGCGTCGACGCGATCGTCCTCGGCCTCCCCGGCGAGGTATAGGTCACGGCGGTCGTCGACGAGGCAGCGGAGCGTCGAGTCGGGTGGATGGCTCTCGCTCTGTCAGCACAATCTGGCCGACATCCAGCGGTATATCTTATTATAAGCTTTCGCCGGCAGATATATCACGGTTGTTTGTTAATATTTAACAATCCACGTGAAGCGACGTGGCGGGAGACACTATGAACGGAATACAAGACGGAGTTGCGGTCGTCACTGGCGGTGGATCAGGAATCGGTCGACAGTCGTCACTTCGGTTTGCTGAGGCAGGAGCAAAGGTCGTTGTCGCCGATATCGACGAGGAGGGTGGCCACGAGACGGTTGAGATGATCACGAGTGACGGCGGCGAAGCGACGTTCGTCAAGACAAACGTCACCGACTCTGACGATGTTGACGCGATGGTACAGACGGCGCTTGACGAGTACGGCGGGCTTGACTTCGCACACAACAACGCCGGCATCGCAGATGAGGGTACTCGCCTAGCTGAATACGACGAGGCGCAGTGGGATCGGATGATCGACGTGAATCTGAAAGGCGTTTGGCGATGTCTGAAAGCCGAGATTCCAGAGATGATTGAACGAGATGGTGGGGCTATTGTCAACACTTCCTCAGTCGCTGGCGTGAGTGCGAACGGGAGCGCACACTACGCGGCCAGTAAACACGGCGTTATTGGGCTCACTCGGCGGGCAACAGTTGACTACGCTGAGGATGGTGTCCGGTGCAACGCAGTCTGTCCGGGTGTCATCGACACGCCAATGGTCCAACAAGCGGGTGAGGACAACAGCGAAGAGATGGACCGCATCACTGCAGGTATTCCAGCAGGACGCCTCGGTGAGCCCCAAGAGATAGCCGATACTGTCGTTTGGCTCTGTTCTGAGGACTCTTCTTACGTGATGGGGCAGCCAATTATTGTCGACGGAGGGCTCCTTGTCCAGTAATTAAGCACATATCGCAGAGGGACTGTCATTACGGCGGCAACATGGTGCCCCCGTACACCGCAGTGCCGCCGCAATAGGGTTTTAAAAAAAGACTTTTCACACCCAACACCGATCGCTCAATACAGTTGGAACGCGTACCGCTACTGCCGCTTATAAACTACCTCGGTGAGTACCCCGAGGTACCCGCCTCAGTTATCTGTAGACCAGTCAGCACGAGGATCGGTGTGTAAAAAAGACAACCAGATCAACAAACCACCGGGTACACCACTAATACTGAGATGGGAGAGAGATGAGATCGTAAGAAGAGCGAGAGGGTGACCATACTCCTCGTGAAAATTGGTATAAAAACCGGTGATTACTGGCCTTCACGATAGGGAAGAGTTTCACCTCCCAGACGCTTATTGAATTGATCTGCTGTCTGGAAGTTGTCGATATCGCTGAACCCTATCACATCCGCTCGTGCGTGTAAGCGTCTCAACTTTCCAAAGGCCGCACATTCATCCTGTCGAGGTCACAATCAGTAGATATGGACTTTTTTGATCGAGACCGACCGCGCCGTGAGTTCTTGAAACGCGTAGTCGCGATGGGTGGGGCTAGCGCACTGTCGGCCTGTCTAGCCCGGACGGAATCGGGGCCAGTTCCCACTGGTGATCCGGATGCGAAGCCTGCTCGCCAGCACGCGTGGCGAGACTACATCAGACGTGATGACGCCGGCAACTCACTACTTCCTGCCCATCAAGTGTTGTTATACCTGAACATAGACGGTGAGGGCCCACCAACGGACGACCAGCGCGAGGCCGTCGCCACAGCGCTCGGGACGATCGATCGCGCGTACGAGTGGAGCCACGAGGGATTGCTCTACTCAATTGCCTACTCGCCCGCATACTTCGGCCGGTTCGAAGCGTCGCTGCCAGCGGCTGTGGACCTCCCCGCTCCACAGTCACTGTCTGAGTTTGAAACACCAACATTCGATACGCAAGACGCGGTCGTCCACCTTGCGAGTGACCGAGCTGATACGGTGTTGGCGGCAGAGGAGGCACTAACTGGCGAAAAAGAGCGTGTGAATGGTGTCGACGTCGAGGCGCGGCTCACAGATGCGTTCACCGTCGACTCCCGCCGCACCGGATTCGTTGGAGCGGGCCTTCCAGCACAGAATCAAGACGTCGCGGGCATCCCCGACTCGAAACCGGTCCCCGAAGACTCACCGCTATTTATGGGGTTCACCGCCGGCTTCGTCGGCAACCAAGCCACGGAAGATTACGTCACGCTGGAGGACGGCCCATTCGCCGGGGGAACGACAAAAGCAATTTCAAACATTCGGCAGCGACTTGACGACTGGTACCTCGAACAGGACCACGACGACCGGGTGGCGGAGATGTTCAGCCCGGTCCACGCAGAGCAAGGCCTCGTCGACGGCGTTGGTGCGAATCTCGGTGATAATAGCGGGATCGACGAGATCCCAGATGATATCGTTGATCAAGCCCGTGAATATGCCCGAGTTGGGCATGCTCAGAAGGCGGCCCGTGCGAATCGAGACGTGGACGGGAACGTGCGACTACTCCGCCGGCACTTCGAGTCAACAGATGACATCGGCTCCGATCAAGAGGTTGCGAGTCTCCACTTCCCTTCGTTACAACAAGGCATCTCTGCCTTCGAAGATGTCCGTCGATCGATGAACGGCGTAGACATCACAGCGGAAACACCGGCTGTCCGTCAGCGGGTCAACAACGGCATTTTGGAGTACGTTTTCACCCGCCGGCGTGGCAACTTCCTTGTTCCACCCCGTCGGCACCGGGTGCTGCCGTCACCACGACCAGCTTGACATCCTCCCCGCGCCGAAGCGCGAGGATTTCTCCTCGATTCTCCGTAATCAACAGTCTGTCGCCACCATCGCTACGCCGACTGCTGATCGTTGACGGTGAAGTTGATGTCTTCCATTGCCCCGGTTTCACCACCGAAGGCCGTTTCATACCCCTCGTGACGCGCTGTCTGCGGCTGAAGCGTCGGCGAGAGTGTCAGCTTGTCACCGGACTGGACGGCGTCAACGACAGCGCCATAGTGGTAGCCAAGGGATGGGTCCAGCGTCCGAGTGAGCCGTTGCTTAGAGAGTATCTCACCGTCGCGAGTCTGTGCCGCTGAGAGGCTCATCGCCGGGAGTACCATACGGTTGTACTGTGACCGCGCTGAGACGGCGAGATACTGTCCCTGACCAATAACGCCTGCCGGAGGGGAGTCAAGCACCGTGGTCACGAAAACGGCCCCATCGGTACTGCCGGTGCCAACGACGCGGCCGGGGAGGACGTCTGCCCGGGGTACAATCGAACCTGGGAGCATTTCCATCGCCATGGGGTCGACAGCACCGGGGGATCCAGCGTCCTCAAGCCGGCGAAAACTGATATTGTCTCGTTTCGATTCACGGTACTCAAATGGGATTCTCGCGGTTACAGGTTGTTCGAACCGGTCTTGAAATAAGTCGGTCCGTCGAGTCGATAAGCCACCAACACTGAGCCGGACATCGTAGGTGCCATCCCCGTCAAGTCCGAAGTTTGCTCCGTAGTGAAAGCCCATTGGCTGTGACAACATCGGGTAGATAGCCTCTTGGGAGATGAGTTCACTGTCGCGGTAGATCTCAACACTCAACCCCGTTTCTGGGAGGATCGTTTGGGTTTCAGAATCCCAGACGCTAGCCATCAGATGGATATCGTCGTCAGGCCCAATCTCGGTCAGCGACGTGGTTTCACCGTTGACGCTCCAAAATCGGTGGGCGTAGCTGTACATCAGTCCAAAGCCGTAATCGCCCTGCTCAGTAGTTCCAACCATCTGCATTCCCTCAACGTGGCCCGGCAAATAGATCCCGTTAGGACGATTTTCGACAATAGCAGGAGCACGCGGGGACCGAGAAGTAAACTGGCCAGCGCAGCCGGCAAGGCTAGTGGCGGTGGCTACCCCGAGACCAGCTTCGAGAAATGTACGGCGATCCATGGCAGTACGTACGGGAGAGACCGAAAAGTGGGTTTTGATGCCCTCCGCCGCCGACAACCGGGTGGAGCGATCAGGGAAACCGATCAGTTAGTAGGAGAGTTGTAGGCAATACACATTCATCCGACTGTGATCAATTCAAATTTGTGTTGATAACAATGGGTCATATACATCGCCTCGTAAGAATCCCCATTAGGTTAGGTAACCCAAGAATAAAAACGCATATCACGAACGTTTATTTACAAAGGGGAACATGTTAGGTACACCATGTCTGGTCCCCTGCTTGACGGGAAGACGGCCGTGATCACTGGTGGTTCGAGCGGCAACGGACGCTCTATCGCGGAGGCATACGCCGCAGAGGGTGCGGATATCGTTGTCGCCGATATTCAGGAAGCACCACGGGAGGGTGGCACGCCGACTCACGAACTCGTCATCGACGAGTACGATGTCGACGCGACGTATGTAGAATGTAACGTGACAAATCTTGACGACCTCGAAGCGGCTGTCGATGCCGCGGACGAATTTGGTGGCATTGATATAATGGTAAACAACGCGGGTATCTTCCGCCAAGAGACGTTCGTCGACACCGACGAAGACGCCTTCGACCAGATGATGGACATCAACGTCAAGGGAGTCTACTTTGGCGCGCAGTACGCTGCCCGCAAAATGGTTGAGAACGGCGGTGGGAGCATTATCAACATGTCGAGCAACGCCGGTCTCGAAGGGAGTGCGGGCTTCGTCACCTACTGTACGTCAAAAGGTGCGGTCCGACTGATGACGTACGCGCTCGCCGACGAGTTGGGGCCTGAGAACATCCGAGTGAACGCGATTCATCCGGGCGCTATCGAGACGGCAATGCTCAAAGAGGACGTCGAGGTCGTCGGGACAGAAGCTGAAGAGGGTTATCGCCAGACGATCCCGCTACGCCGGCTTGGTCAACCAGAGGATGTTGCTGATGCCGCACTCTATCTAGCCAGCGACCTCGCATCCTACGTTAGTGGGGAGTCACTATACGTCGACGGTGGGATGACAAATTCCGGATAACTGAGTAGCGTCTCTAGGTATCTGATTCCCATAGAAAGTTCGATACAAAAGCAGAAGGCAGGTTCGTGTTCGAATATCAATAGGTGTTATAGAACTATTCACAAAAATCTGATTTTATCTGGGATTCTATGAATTAGCTGTCAGGACGAGTATGCGAATTGAGTGCCGAAGATTCTGCCAGATCAGGGAGATAACTCGATAGCTGTGCGAGATACACAGCGCACGTATGATCAACGTATCCGTGCCTAGCTCAAGACAATCAGGGAGTCATTTTGTTCCCTAGTAGATAGGCTGGTATAATCGCGAGCAGTGACATCAGAAACCCGACAATAGGAGTAAGTCCGAGGAAGAACGTGGTCATTGGCACATCAATTACACCGGTGAGAGACATGAACACTACGTAGACTGGGAGTCCGGTGGTCATGACCAGAACGATAGTAGCGATCTTCCGCTTGTCTTGCTTAGTTAGATCCTGAGTGAGGGAGGATAGGTGAGCCATATTGCTCGATTCGCTCTCACCTGTATAGTTCTTATTCGATTGCCGCACTTCGATTACGATCGAGAGATCAAAGAGACCCTGAAGGCGCTCGCGACCGATGAGGGCGCTGTCGATGGGGATGACGTGATCGAGTATCTCAGAGCACACACAGAGCCGCTCGCTCCGGAGTACGAGGCAACCATCAACCTGTGGCTGTCACGCATCGAAGGCACAGATCAGCTATCCAGAGATCCCAAGCTCGATACAGGCGACAATGAACAACACGAACCGAACGATTATGACGATGACCGCCATAGTGATGAATAAGGATGGCCGCTGAAAGTGAGCAGCCCGAGATTCCCGATGAGCTGTCCCCCGAAGAGGCACGGCAGTATCTCATTCGGTTCCTCGGACGCCAAGACCTCGACGAGCACGAGGAGATCTACGACGAACTCGCGACCGAGTAGGACTCTCTCCAGGCTGTTCTCCGTAGTACTGCAACAGTACCGTGGTTTCTCGCAGAGCGAGACCGTCCCAATCCGAAGCGAAAGCGAGATTGACGCACCGGTTTTCCCGTTCGCACTGGAACATCGGCCACGCATATGGATGTAACCGAGGACACGGTTCGAGACATCTGTACCGACGCAGTCTTCGAACGCGGCGAACGATATCTTGCTGAGGGCCGTATCCACGAAATACACCGCGTCGACAGCACCGTTACCGCCGTCGTGAGCGGCAGCCGTCAGTACGATGTCCGTGTTGACCTCGCCGCAGACGGGTTTGCCCCGTGGTGCGACTGTCCGTACGACAGGCCGGGAGCGTGCAAGCACGTCGTCGCCGTGTTGCTCCGGTGTGTCGACGACCCACCGGCAGACGACGGCGATCGACTCGATGCCGCACTCGACAGTGCCGACGACGATGAACTCCGCGCGTTCCTGCGTGACGAACTTGCGACCAATACGGATCTCCGCGAACGGTTTCTCGCCGGCGTTGGCGAGCCGACGAGCCAGTCGGTCGATGAGCTTCGTGCCTCGATCGATCGGCGGTTCCACGAGACGAACCCTGAGTACCACGTCGTCTTCGAGCCGATCGACTTCACGCAGTGGTTCGAGCTCGCGAACGAGTACCGCGAGCAGGAGCGGCACGCGTCAGCGGCGACCGTCTACCGGGCACTCGTCGAGTCCCTCGACGACAACATGGAGCGCGTCGACGGCGCGTACGACCACTTCTCGCGTGCGTTCAGTCAGGCACTCGACGGGTATATTGACTGTGTCGCGACCGCGAACCGCGACGCTGATGCGGTCACTGACGCCGTTGCGTTCCTTGAGGAGCGGGTGACGGCGGGAACGCCGGTTCCCGCGGACCACTTTGAGAAGGCAGCAGTCGAGCTTCGAGCGAAGCTGGGCGAGCAGGCCGAGGAATAGCTGGGTCGCCCTCGATGACGCCCACACGTTCGACGACCGCGAAAATTAGTTTGTGTCGCGGTCAGTCGCGTCGATCATCTGTTCGCGAGCGGCTTCGACATCCGAGTAGAGCGCCAACGCATGCTTGATGAGTCGGCGGTCTTCCAGATTCTCCTCCCAGCGCGTAATCACGTCACGGCGTTCCTGAAGCTCGGCACTTGCGAGATCGCCATCAGCAAGCGACTGTTCGAGCTCCTCCCAGGTCTCAACTTCGTAAGTCGCCTGCCACTGCTCGATTTCCTCGGTGATCGCGGCCAATTCGTTGCGTAGCTCCTCGCGGGTGTTTTCCTCGATGAGCGTGTGGATCTCCTCGAAGAGCAGGCGCGTGTAGTCCGGCTGGTAGCGCGTCGTCTCACCGGCCTCGACGCGGCGCAGCTGGCCCTCGTCGACGAGATCCTGGAGTTCCTCGTTGGTCGTGCTCCAGGCGGCGTCGGCCTGCTCGCTGATCCAGTTAACTGAGCGGGGTTCGCGAAGCGACTCAGCGACCGCTCGAATGCGGTCGCGGGCGCTCATCGACTCAGTCCACGATTGGACCCCATCTCGCGGGGATTCGGTCATGGTTGGCACCTCTAGTCCTGATTACGATACGGAAGCGTTGTCACGTCGAACGCATCGTAGTGTCGGTCGTACGTAAGGATATGGTCGACCTCTAAGGCCTCCATATGGGCTACAACAGTGAAATCGGTGAGTGACGCATCCAGATCCGTCCACTCGACGAACGTTGTTTTAGCATCATCGAAAACGTCCTCGGAAACGGATTCGAACTGATACAGCGTGCTCTCATCCAGTGTCGTCAGGAACGACGCGGCGTTCCGCATCGACGCTTGCTTTTTCAACCGGGTTGCGGCCTCGTCGACGATGTGATCGTTGACGATGAGACGACGATAGGGGAGATCACCGTCGCGGACGAACGCCATGAACGCTCGCGAGACGGCGTGCATCTGGTCCTGAGGGTTGAACAATGCGTACAGGAATTTCGGCCCGACGACAACCTCGTGGCGGACATGTCCTGGACGAAAATGTTCGGTTGTGACCGTGCCGATCGGGGTGTCGACTGGTTCAGCCATTTACGGTCAGGATTGCGCGGACGGGTCGTCGGCGAGCGTGAACGATTCGTCGCTGCCGTGCCACTCGTCGACGAGATCGTCTTCCTCGCGAGCGTCAGTCGCTGACGACGCTGGAAGGGACCCGTCATCAAGGTCGTCGAGAACGGTGAACGCCGGGTCGTTGGGATCGGCTTGCTGCTGGCGTTCGATCCACTCGAGAAGCGCCTCGTGACCGGCTTCTTTCAGCGAGAGGTCGTGTTCGCTTGCGAACTCCCGGAAGCGTTCGTATTCGTCCTCGTTCAGTTCAGTTTGAACGTGCTTGGTGTCGTTGCTGCTCATAGGATCCCAATTGCTACTCCCATCTACGTTCTCATGAAGTATAAGATGTTCGCATATCTTAGATCATGAACCATGCTCAAGTAGCTGACGGAGCGGACTACTGGTCCTGGCGTTGAAATACGAACCCGGGACAAACCTCAACAATCGATGCGTGATCGCTATCTAGATTTCGAGGAACTACGGCCCACCGGCGAGGCATCCCACATCCCGGACACGATGCTGGACGACAGGTGTGAGGGTGCCCCCCGGCGGCAACGCGTCGCGACGACTACAGGTAGCTACCCTGATGTGCCGACGATAACCGACGGCGAGTGCCGGTCCTGTGGGGCGTCAGTCCCAGCCGGCCAGCTGAAATGCCGGTTCTGTCTCTCTAACCATCTCGGAAGTGGCGCCACTAACACGAACGAGGCAGCGTCGACGACGTGCCTCGGCATTATCTATCTGGTCGTCGAGTCGACCACGTTCTACGGTGCCGTCGCGAAGGGCGTCGCCGCAGCGTTCGTTACCACCCTTGATCTGTGCGTTACCCGCTTTTGCGGTGGCGTACACTCGTATGGCGCGACAAGTCGACCAGTTAGGACTTGACAGCGACGCAGTCGTGCTCCGCAAGCAGTTCCCGACCACGCTGGGTCAGCAGATAGCTCATTGGATTCCCGTCGGCACCCATTCCACAGGCATCGGACATCGGACAGCCGCTACAGGCCGCCGACTCACAGTCGATCGCGCGGAGGTACCCCTCACGGACCATCGAGTCAAGCATCCCACGGATGGCATCTTCCCGCGTGTCCAACTGGGTGGCGATCGTCGAGACGGGTACGTTTCGTGCGACCATCGCGAGGACACGACGGTAGGTACTCACGACGCAACCACCTCACGAAGTCGGTCGATAACAGCGATTCCGTCAACGTGACGGATAGCGGGGAGCGTGAGCAGAACGGCGATGAGTGCTGGCGCGTACGGTGGCGCTAATGCGCCGAAAATTGCCCCTGGTGGAGCAATCCACGTCTCAGCGCCGCCCGGGATCGCTTCCAGTACCGCAGTCAAAAGCTGAGTTCCGGCCGTGATCCAGAGCATACCACTGGCGAGAACAACGGTCGCCCGCTCGCGTACACTGGGGATGTCGCCGCTCCGTCGGCCGCTCGGACCGACGGGAACGCGTGGGTACCGCTTGGTGGGCCGGCCAACCGGATGGGTCGGGTCGCCGCGAACGACATCGCCGGACGTGACGACCGCCTCGATCCGGTCTTGGACACCTCGATCGCGAAGGTGTTCGATCTCGACGTCGGTACCGTCGGTGACACGGCAGCGGCGCTCGACGAGGCGGGACAGGCGTACGAAGCAGTCTACACGAGTCAGCCAAACCACGCGGAGTACTACCCTGGGGCATCGGAGATTGACTTCAAACTCCTGTTCGATCCCGACGACGGAACGCTCTTCGGTGCCCAAGCCATCGGCGAGAGCGGCGTCGATAAGCAAATCGACGTCCTCGCGACGGCCATCGCACACCGGGACACCGTGTTCGATATCCGCGATTACGATCTCGCGTACGCGCCGCCATACTCGGCCGCGAAAGACCCGGTTAACATGTTAGGAATGATCGGTGCGAACGTCGTCGAAGACATCGCCGACATCGTCCATCTCGATGAGTTTCTCGAACGGAAAGACGAGGCAACGGTCGTCGACACCCGCCCTCCGGAGATGCGGGAGGCCCAAGGACGGATCGACGGCGACGAGAACGTCCCGCTCGGCGAGCTCCGAGAGTGGGCCGCCGACGCCAATCCGGACGGGGAGGTGCTCACGTACTGTAAGATCGGGAAGAGCTCCTACATGGCAACCCGGGTACTGGCAGAGTACGGGATAACGGCTCGCAGCCTGACCGGCGGCTACTACCGCTACGAGTACGCGGCAACGGACGACGGCGAACGAGTCGAATCCGTGCCAGCAGAGTGACATCCTCCTTGCGCTGAAGCCCGAGAATTTCTCCTCGATTCTCCGTAAGCGTAGATTGACGGTACCGACTCGTGACTGATACGGCAGATTCAGCTACAGTAGTATTGTGCTATCAAAACAATTAAACTCTTCGGCAAAAATAGATTTTTGGAAATAAAACTAATCTTTACTTTTTTCAAATCCGTATTCGGTAGTACAATGGGAGTTGAAACAGCGGAACTCCAATCGGAACTGGAAGAAAAGGGCGAACTAATGCTCGCAGTTTCAGAGTTCGATGAACCGCTGGAGATGCATCTCCACGATTCAGAAATCGAGGACGGAGTCATCAAGATTCAGTTGACAGACGGCGTCCTCACATTCGATGTTGACGAAGTGGTCGCTGTGTGGCATCATACGCACTCACTTGCTGACTTCGGACTTGAAGACTGATTCCAGCGACTGGACTTTTCGAGTTCAATCTAGTCGCTATAGAGCGACCGAATTGCGGTTTCATATTTCAAAACGGACTGTGTTAATGAGAGTCGCCTGAGCGATGATACCTGGCTGGCTCAGCATAGTGTGTTATCGACGCCGCATCAGATACCGATAAGCGTGGACACGTTTTCCGAGAAATGCCGAAGAAGGCGGTCAGTCATGTCTGTGTCCGTCTGTGGAGTGTGTCGGTGCGGTGTTCGAATTCCCAGCCTCTGTCAGGAGCGACACGAGGTCCGATTCGGTCACCGGCTGTGCCGTCGCCCCCAGCCCCGCGTCACGAGCCACACGAACCGCGCTCGGTGGGTGAAGGTTCGCGTCCGCCAACAGGGCGTCGTCGTAGAACACCTCTCGGGGTGTTCCGCCTCCGATGATGTTGCCCTCGGCCATCACGCAGACGCGGTCCGCGACTTCGGCGGCGAATTCGAGGTCGTGCGTCGACAGGACGACACTGATACCGTCCTCGTGAATTTGCTCGATCCGCTCCGCGACCAGCTGGGACCGGTCGGGGTCGAACCCCGCGAGCGGTTCGTCGAGCACGACCACGCTCGGTTCGAGGACGAGCACACCGGCGAGGCCAGCGAGCCGTTTCTCCCAGCCGCTCAGGTAGTGTGGGATTCGGTCTTCGAGGTGGCTCGCGTCGACTGTCGCCAGCGCTTCACGAGCGCGTTCCCTCGCTTCGTCTCCGGGGACCCCGTAGTTCTGAAGGCCGAACATCACGTCGTCGAGGACTGTGGGCGCGACGAGTTGGGTATCAGCGTCTTTGAAGACGAAGCCGACCTCTTTTCGCGCGTGTGGCTTGTTGTCCTCGGTGATCGCGGTGCCGTCGACGACGATCGACGGTGCGGCTCATGCGCGACTCCACGCGCTCAACACACGATGCGAACACGACACGATCGACGGTCATCTCTCTCGCGATCGGAAGCGAGCACAACATGGTCAACGCGATCAGCGTCAGTCATCTCGCGTCGCTCTTTCGGTGTCTATCGGCGGTGTCGATCCGTGGAAAATCAGGCTGTAAGCGCGCACCCCACGTGCGGAAATTATTGTAACGCAATATGTGTAAAGAAGTAGGGTCAACGTCGTCGAAACACGGTCAACGTGCGACACGATCAGTGGTCGAATTGCGTCGAGTCGTCTCGCGGTCAACGCGGATCACACTCCTGTTACACTCGCGATCGCTCACGCGACAGCGTGAGCTCGCACTCGATGTGCGGTCATCGTCTGCGTCGTCGACGGCGACGATCCACGCGACTCATCTAGGGTTCAACTCTGCGCTGTGCGCTGCCTCGTTCCACGGTGTCGACGTCGTCGGTCATCTCACTTGGCGTCCGAGATCGCGGCGTCGTTGCGACGGTCCACGTGACTCATCTAGGGTTCAATTCTGCGCTGTGCGCTGCCTCGTTCCACGGTGTCGATGTCGTCAATTGTCTCACTTAGCGTCCGAGATCGCGGTATCGTTGCGACGGTCCACGTCTCTTTTTTCTCTGTCTTCTGCTATACTGCGTGAACTCAAAGCGAGAAGAACAGATGGCTGAGACGGTCCAGTCAAGAGTTGGGAACGTGGAAACCGCCTGTGTCGTGTTGGGAGAATCTCATCACATTGGCGTCGGAAAAAAATTAATTGACTCTGATAGGATTGATGTTCTCAATCCAACGCCAGATGATCTGGGGCTGTTGGCCAAATTTAATATCTATGTGTGGGACTTCATTGACTCTGCTAGAGATCGGCTCTGACAATAATACCGCTTTCATGCTCTGTTGGGGATTTCAACAGTTAATAAGTATTACCTGTAGAATATAGCCGTGTATTCAACATGGTTGCTTAACGCGTGGTGTTATAAGTCTGCTACCAAATTCACCCGTTCTTCAATTTCAACCCTAAAACTCCACCCAAAGCCATACCTGATATATGAGAGATACTGTTTGCTGACCCACCGGAATATAAGTCTACAAATGGCACTACAACCGGCAGCGTGAACCCGAACAGCACAATCACACACTCAAACCAATACCGTAGATCTTCCCACTCATCCACACTAATCCACACACGCCACTTCTGAACTACATCAAACCGATAGATAGACGCGAACACCCACAGACCGTACACCCCGCCACTCGCGCCGGCTACGAGCCATTCCTCATCTACAAGCAGGATAAGACCAATTACTGGAATGATAATACTGAACGCCATAGATATCAAAATAACGGTTATATACTGTCGTGTTTTCAGATGCGGCTCGATAAGTGATCCAGCGAGAAACAAACTAGTTAAATTCCCAAGCAAATGGTCAATATCCTGTACGTTGTGCGAGAAGGGAGCAGCTATCCACCCTGTTCCTAAATCCGGCGTAAAGTAGAACCACTTTTGTGCTGCCTCAACACCAATCATATCGACAATAAAAAGTTGGAATAAATACCATGCGGTGAGGAATAATGCCAACCCAATCGTATATTCTCGGCGTTCCAGCCATGATATAATCTCGACTGTCACCCGGCTGAGCGACCTATCTGCTATGGCTTCAGCGATGGTCAACGAATATGAAAGAGAGATAGTGTATATTAAAACACTCCCTTGACCTGACAGAGGTTCCGGTGACTCATGCGCAGGCACGTTCTGTCGTTTGGTTCAAGATTCAGATAGAGAAAATAACTCAGTTTCCGTGCAGATTCTATCCTCTGTATCTCGCGCACCAATCCTATCAGATCCTAAGGATTTCAACAGAGTCACTATTTCCTGATGGTTTCAATAGAGCCAGTTGTAGCCAATTATTTGCCATCCACCGATGATTTCCACTCAAGCATGACTGGAATCGTGATCCTCCCCGCTGGTCGCGACGACGCGTTTGAGGACTACAAACAGTTCATCCGAGATGGGCACCCAATTGCGGATATTGAGTCATATCTCCTTGACAAGGACCTCGAACTATTTCGCACGACTTCTGAAGCAGCCAGTTCATAACCCTTGTCGAGATGAAAGGGGTGGTGTCGATATGAACACCCCTTCATCGAAATGAATTCTCTACCTATTCAATGTCATCACACACCAACTTCGAAGTGAAGACCCCGCCATCGATATGAAATCTCAGAATCACAACACACCGCCGGCACCGTTGGTATCCACTGTTCATGTGGGATTAGCGCAACCGTCGACACTATTTGTCTCAGTTAGATTAAGCGGATATAGTTGTAGCACAACGACTGGAATTTGATTTGGAGCGGTCTTCGATCCCGCTTATCCAAATTTGTTTATAAGCCGTATGATTAAGTCGTATTAGAGACAAAGTAATTCAAAATGAGAGCAGAGGATTTGCCACCAGATGCGCCGGGGCACTACCAACAGTCGCATCCGCATCCCTACTATATTCCAGAGAAGTTGCCCCTCTCATCGCGGGTTGAGATTGACGAGGATCTCACAGCGACGATATCAGATGCGACGTTCCAGTTGGGACGTATCGACGGGATTAGTCCCACTGTCGATTTCTCGCCGGTACTGTATACGTCGCTCCTCCGGCTCGAAGCAGTCGAAACAGCAGAAATTGAGGGCGCAGATGTCGAGATGGACGAAGTCTACGCGTATTATACACGCCAGAAATCAGGCAGTTCTGGGCGTGTGAGCCGTGACTTACAGGAGGTTCTAAATGCTGAGCGCGCACTCAGTGATGGATTTGACGCAATTAAACAAGGAGAGTCGATTTCGGTCGAACTGCTCAAATCTCTCCACGAAACACTACTCGACGGAGTTCGGAACGAGGGGGACGTTGTTGGTGAGTGGCGAGATGATGATGTTCATATTCAGTACATCACAAAGCCGGTTAGTTGAGACGTCTGCTTGCTGAAGGTGTGTCTAATACCAAGCAAGCAGACGGTGAAATCCACGAGGACCAGCTTCTTAACTTCCTCGTCAACTCTCTTGACGAG
>NZ_NEDJ01000066.1 GCF_002114285.1 Halorubrum ezzemoulense DSM 17463 | reverse complement strand
TCGTCCGAAACGCCGTTCGAGAGTTGTACTCGCGGTACTCGCCGTGAGTCATGTCCCGCGTCATCTCGCAAATCTCCTCGAGAACAGCTTGTATGCGGTCGCCAAACTCATCGACATCGTCGACGAGATCGTCTTCTTCAGCAATCCACCCAAGGCACGCACTGTTCTGTAAAATATTGGGTGCCTCTTGGAGCAGTCGGCGGAACTCACCGTTCTCGTCGAGTCGCTCGTCAGTTAGCAGATTGTCCCAGACAAACCCGTCACCCAACGACCGAGCAGTACAGACTGCCCACTGCATCGGATTGTCGACTTCGGCGGCCACGGCGAGCCGATCATTGTCCCAGTCCATGTAGCGCCGAGGAGCTGCTCGATCGTCCCACTCGGAGACCGCCGCATCGACAGTTGCGACGCCATTCTCGGGGGTCGCCGCGACGGCGGCCTGATACGTAGAGCGAGAAAGCGGTTGGATAGTGTGGAGTGCCGGGAGGCGGTCGCGGCTCCAGCCGGTCCCCCCCTCACGTGTGTGCGCGGGTCTAGACTCCAGATTGTCGGTAGATTTTCCGGTCCGACTCACAAAATTCTGAAGGGGTTTCTGCTGCGTTCCAGATCGGCCGATTTCTTCGAGGAAACGCACCCCAGCCGGGCGAATTGCGACTTTGCTCCCGTCGCTGGTCGCGATGCGGTCCGTCACGAGTTCGTGTTCGCGAAGCTGGCGTAGGTGGTACGCGACGTTGTTCCGAGACTGGTCGGGGTCATCGTACGGAGCAGCCTCATAGAGCGCCTCGTAGCCGGCTGTCTGGCCGGCTTCCGCGCCGATACGCTCGAGGGTTGCGACAACCTCACCGTCCGTCTCAAGCGCCTCACACGCAGCCGCGACGTGGTCGTCGACAGTTCCGTGAGCGCGCCGGCCTGTATCGCATTGTGAACTCACATCGAACGCTGCCACGTCCGGGACATTCCCATCCAGTTCGTCGATGTCGATCTCCGGATCATAACTCCAAGCGAAGCGCCGCATCCAGATAGACGACTCAAACACAATCCGGACGTCCACACCGTGGCCAAGCCAACTGAGCAGCTGGACCATCTGCCGGCGTTGGTCAGCGTGGCCGATCTCCCGGAATGACTCATCGATCCGCACGGTGAGTGTCGGCGTATGGGCTGCGGCTGCGAGCAACGGCTTCACAACCCGGCGAACATCCGCAAGCTCACCAGGGAACCCGATGCCAAGCGGGCCGAACTCCGAGCTCCCAAAGCTTTCGAGCAGTTCGAGCGCCTGCTGATGCTGCTCGGACTCGACGTCTTTACACAGGCTCAACAGCGTCGACGCAACGATCGACCCGTTGAGGCTCTCTGCGTCTGGAAGCGCCTCTTGGTCAACTGTCCCGAGCTGGTCGTCGATAATCGATTCAAGCGTCTGCCAGGCGGCCCCATCAGCGACACCACCGACGAGTTCGCGCACAGCGAGCGCAATATCGGCTTCGAGGACTCCAACAAGACGCTCCCAGAGTTCACCCGGTCGGCTCTCTTTGTCGAGGTGTACTGTCCCAGACGACACAGCCGGGTACTGCTGAACCACCCAGAGACCTGCGTCCTCATCACAGCGGAGATCTCCAAGCTGACGAGAGCTCTGATCGGTTTTCTCGGGTGACTCTCGCTCCGCTGTGTCGAGGTGCTGATCGTCTGCGAAGGCACCTGTAAGCACCTGTACGCCGAGTGGTTGGCTAACGAGGTCGCGGTCCCATTCCTCTTCAAGATCAGCGTAGTGGCCAACCCCGTCGAACTCAGCGCTGGCGTTCCGAGTGTTCGCGAGAAGTGCTGCCCGTTGCTCAACAGCATTCTCCCACGTGTCGGCTCTTACTCGACGTCGCAACTGGCCATCTGAATGCTGACTCCCACACCGAGGGCACTCACGAGTGTTAGCAGCGCCACTGCTGACGGCATCCTCGATGACCCAGTGTTGGCTACAGTTGGAACAACCAACGACAGCGAAGCGACTCACGCCGCTGGCACACCTCCATGAGCCGGGTGGTCCTGCATAGTGCGCTCTCCGCGCACGTGCTCGACGCTACGGCCGAAATCGGATAATCGGCCGTTTCAGAGACAGCAGAGCGGGTTATCGGCGAAAGCCGGAGATGACTCTCACCACCGCAACCATTAAGACCACTTCGGAAGTAATGAGGAATAGGATCGTATTCCTCGGACAGGTGCCATCCTGTCCCTTCCCAAGCGGCCCCTGCTGCCAACAGGGGAACTTCCCCCCTTTCTAAACATCGCCTAGCCGTGCATACTGCGATATTGCGCCAGCCTCCGTCTTAATACTCACGCCGAGCGTCAGACATACATACAATTACTGTTATTTTGTCCCGGTGTCCGTATTCAGGCGGTCTGGACACCTCTAAAGCGGCCAACTGGCAATTGTCATGGGTCCCATGTGGGAGTCCTCCTACGAATCCATCCAATTAGCATCCACGCACTCGGATACAGTTGTGAGTTCTGTAAGCAGCCTCAAGCATTTAGCGTCCCACAGTCTCACTACGAATATGTCGTTTCGGGTCAGCTGGCACAATCTTCTTGAGCGCTTAGATGATCTCCCGGAAGGAGCGACGCTCCGGACACCACTCTCGAACGACCGGTTTCAGATAACTGGCGTCCAGGAACACCGTGTCATCATCAGATTCTCAGATAGCGGTGAGTCGCGACCGCTTCAAAAAGACCAGTTCGAGACATTATATCGACGTGTTACCGACGCTACCGATGGATTCGATCTCGATCGACTCCCACCCGATGCGGACCCATACCCGACGGTATTGAGTCTTCATCCACGATTCGAGGTGAACGACGACCGAGGTGTGATCATCGAGACCGAAGAGCCAACCACCTCACTATTACTGGATGAGGGCCCGTCCTCTGACCCTGCTCCCGACGAACGGACAGAACCCGATCTCGATGTCTACGCGGATGCGCTGTTGCTCGTCGACGCGCTGGAACGCCACGAGGTTACAGCGCTCGAAGAGGTCGAGACAGGGACGCTCATCGACCTGTATACCTTGCTCTCGGACGTTCAACGGAACGCCAACGACCTCCGCAAGGAGATCGCGGACACACTCTTAGACCGACTCCATCACGACCGACCGGTCTCGGGATCGTACGGTTCGGTCCAGCGGACGGCTCGGACGAACCGCTCGCTCAAAGATGACGACGAGGTGCTGGACACGCTCGAATCAGCCGGGATCGACCGTGATCGGGTGGTGAGCGTTGATCGCGGGAAGGTTGACGACGCCCTCGAGGTGACTGATGTTGCTGAACGCGACGTCTACGAGATTGACGAAACCGAGTACGTTCGGAAAGCCGAGGTAGACGAAGATCGCAAGGAAACGCGGCTCCAAGGGCTGAAAGACCAACTTGCGGCGAGCGATGCTGACGATGCCGACCAGCTTCGCGATGAAGTCGAAGAGCTCGAATCGCGGATCGAGGAACTGACGGAATTCAAGTCTGGACAGTCGTATCACACGCGCTCGAATGCCGACCGATGAGTCCGTCTGGCGACGTGACGGGGTGAGACACGCTACGATCGACGTCGGCCCTAACGTGGGTGTTCTCGCTACCACCGATCAAGAGTATCAGCTCACCAATCGTCTGGTGAAATCTACTTTTTGATAACTAAGGTGATAGAGAAAATTTTACATACTTGCTTACTGGCACGTGAATCGCCCAGCACAGTACATCAAAGTATTAGTTGAGTCGGATACGACAAATTTGTTAGGATGAGCTATCAGGAGACGGCAAAATATATCATATCTCTATTCGTTCTGGTTGTCGGTGTAGTACTCCTCACTAACCCATTATTAGGCTACTCACAGTTACTTCCGGGGAGTCTGTTTGAATTGACATTTGGAGGGCTTCTCTTAGCTAGCGGCCTGTTGCTATACCAGATCGGAACTAATACCGAGTAAAACTGCGCTTGCGTGTTTTTCGTTCAATTTCGGCGTATTTATTCAGATATCAATTCTCAGCCCACACGAGATTCACTCCGTCTGAACGGAGAGAGATTCGATATTCGGGCACACCACCCGGAGCAGTGTCCTCATATGTGCCTTCCTGTGAACTCCGGATGTCGACAAAAACGTCAACCTGCGTTGCACCTCTGGACAGGTCATCCTCTACCCGATGCTGTTCGCCAGCAGCAATCCTGAATGTCTCCTCGAACAGTACAATATCTCCGTCCTCAAACCGAATGACGGCTTCCTGTTCGCTGTCGCGTTGGTTCTCGACTATAAGTATAGATTCGCTCCGAGAATTCTCTTCTGAAGGAGACAGACACCCCGCTGTGCCCCCGACTCCTACACTGGCAACCGTCAGGAATTCCCGCCGGTTCATACAAATGACCACGTTCGGTTGACGCTATCTATTGAGAGTCCAGTGTCGGTTCGGGAGGCAGTCACGCGGTCGTGGACTTGAACCTGATTGAAATTCTCTCGACTCGTGGGCGCGTTGTGACACCCTGTTTCCTGTTGCTCGTCACCCCATGTTGGACTACAAACACCAACGACATACCGGATGTCTTCATATGCTTGCTGGAGTTCCTGATGTAGGTCTTCAGAGACAACCGGGCTGCTTGGAGAATCAAACTGACTTTGCCAGTCATCGTGTAACCAATTTAATTGAGGGGGGTCAGAACCCGGCGGGTTGCTGAGGGTGACGGTAATAATCGATTCACTGTGTAATTGATTGTCTTCTCGGTATCTCGCTTCGATTGATTTCTCTTGGACATATCCCGTTGCGGATTTAGAAGTAAACCAGTACCACACACTAAATCCGCTCACAGCCGCACCTCCAATTGACGCAATAATACTTCGACGGGAGGGCATGGATTTACTGTCTCCTCCGCGAATTATTAAAATCCTATCTACCGTTTCAGAGCGAGAGCCTCGTCATAAACAGAGTCGGTTTGCTACATAAACCTCTGTACTGAGCGATTCCTGTGTAGGTGTGAGAAGACTTCTATGATACCGTCCTAACGCTCAACGCGAACTCCTTGAGGCTCTCCAGCACGGGTAGTTTATCCGTCTGATGTGAGAATTGCTGGTATGGGTGACCCGGATTCTCCAACCGTCTCGGTGTCTCTCTCTGGTCGCACGGATATCCCAGCAGTCCTGAATCGAGCTGGCATCGACCATGTGAGTGTCCATGACCACCGACTCCTTGCTATCTATCACACGGCGATTCTCAATGTGGCAACTGATCCGCATCAGATATCGGATACACAAACACTCGAGATCGAATGCTGGGAGGATCCAATTCCATCTCGTGCTGATGGCAAGTCGTCACAAGATATTCTTCAGGACTTCACCGACGTGTTCGACTCTGCTGGAGACTATTGAGAGATTCACCCGGTAGCTCGACCTGATCAGCACAGCAATCACGACCAATATTATAACCAGTGTTAGCAATAGAAAGACGGATTATAATGGAGACACGTTAGCTGTTGGAATATGAGTGCGTCACAGGGTGAAGCCGATCTCTCGGAGGACGAACGTGCGGGTCTTGAACTGGTCCGTGAGACGGGTGGGATTCACCAGAGCGACTTTTGGAAAGAGCTGGGTGTCTCTTCGCGAAAAGGAAGCCGACTAGTTGAAGGGCTTGAGAGTGCCGAGCTGATTCAGCGTGAAGAAGCGGTGTACGAAGGTCAGCGAACCTACTATCTCGAACCAACAGCATCTGATCTTGACTTTTCACTGCTGATGGCAGGTGACATGCTCTCGCCATTCGTCGGTGAGGAAGATGTCAATCCGCAGGCAGACGCCTTCTCCCAATGGCTGATGAACATCACGTACGAGGAATAGTAACTCTGCTCTTGAGGGCTTCTGAGGGCTCTTAGTCACCCAATCTCATACGTTTGTATTGGCATCTCTCGCATAGGGAGTTCGCTGATTATACCGATAATCTGTATAAGAGCGAGATCGCTCACTCTCATGGAGAACTGCTGAGAAGGCCCACCGCCAATGGAGTCTATTATTTCACTTGAAGCAGTGGTGTGTGGGTTCAATACTGCCCCTCCACTGTTTCCGGAGCTTTCGTTGACGAGCAATCGTGGGAACTCGCACACCACCATGTCCGGAGCTATTTACTAGAGAACAAGGGACTACTGTTGTGTTGAAATCCGACTTTCCAGACATTCTCGTGTGAAACAGCCGGTCGACGAGGGCTGCGAACACAACGGCAGCTACTCCGATTCGGAAGGTGCTATCCTATCGATGCCAGCGTAGAATATCGCCGTCAACGCGACAGTTAGGACCAGTCCAACAACGACCGACAAAAGGCCAGTCGGGTCTGGAGTAGCGATAAACGCGACAGAAAACCCGACGAATAATCCGAGTAAGACGGATGCGAGACCTCGAACAAACCAGCGCATATCCACCGATTCCATCGGGTACATCATAAGACCGGTGGGACGGATTATTAGTCGACAACTGTTCTATCATCACTCGCTGCTACTTGCTCCGAGAATATCCTGTACTGACCGGTTTAGAGTGTAAAACTCTCAACTGCTGAGGGTTTCATCAACGGCTTGGAGACCGATTCCGAGTTCTTCAAACCGGCGTCAGATTATCCAGTAGTATGGACAAAGATGACTCTCACAGCGACGTCGTTCCTGGGAGTGATGAGGAACCTGACACGCCGGATGTTCGTGGCTACGACTTTCGTGGAGAATTTGATTTTGACGAGATGCTCGACGCCTATGGGACAACGGGGTTCCAGGCGACGCAGCTCGCAGAGGCAATCGACATCGCCGAACGTATGCAGGAGGCGGACGCCACTGTCTACCTCACGTTCACGTCAAACATCATCTCGTCGGGGCTGCGCGAGACCGTCGCATATCTCGTTCGAGAGGGGTATGTGGACGTAGTTATTACGACGTCTGGATCGCTGACCGAGGACGTGATCAAGACGGCAAAGCCATTCAAGATGGGAAAATGGGACGCAGACGAGGCATCGCTCCGTGAGCGTGGGATCAATCGGCTCGGGAATCTCTTCGTTCCTTCTGACCGGTATGTGTGGTTGGAGGAGTATCTGTATGATTTCTTTGAGGACTTTTTCGCAGAGGAGAAAGTGAGAACACCGACGTCGTTCGCACGCGAGTTAGGTGAAACTCTTGAGGATGAGGATTCGGTTCTGAAGCAGGCCGCGGACAACGACGTACCGGTGTACTGTCCAGCGTTGACGGACTCCGAGGTCGGGAACTTCCTCTACTATTATCGTCAAGGGTACGATTCAGAAGTGGGTATTGAGATTTTGGATGACTATGACTCGCTAATTGAAGATGGGCTGCTGGCGGACTCGACGGGGCTCATCGCGGTGGGGGGTGGAGTACCGAAACACCATGCAATCATGACGAACCTCTTTCGAGGAGGAGCGGATTACGTAGTGTATATTTCAACGGGGATGGAGGGTGATGGGTCATTATCGGGTGCACCGCCAAACGAGGCGGTTTCTTGGGGGAAGATCAAAGAAAACCAGACGAACTACACACAAGTGGAAGCAGAGGCCACACTTGTCTTCCCACTGCTTGTGGCGAAAGCGTTCAAACAATAACCTCTCACACGCCCGTTGCGGGTCTGTTATGATATCGAGTGGCGGGGATTAGCGCAATAATCACGAGCAAAATTTCTCAGGATGTAGAGCATTCCTGCGATTCTTTGTGAAACTAATCGAGTGTAGAACCGAGGATTTGAGCCATCAGACTGCTAGCCTATGTTCCGACAATACATAGAGAGCGGTATCAACAATCTCCCACAGAAGAGTGCTAGCGGACATTGTGTCTCAGACATCAGCGTACTGATCAGATAGGATTATTTGTTGAATGGCGACGCCAACCGCCTCTGCGAGTCTCGGCGGAACCGCGTTACCGATTAGGCGGTAGGCGTTTGTCCGGCTCTCAGGGAACCAGTACGTGTCTTTGAACGACTGGAGCCGCGCCGCTTCTCGGGGAGAAAGCGACCGTGCCTCTGTCGGATGAATGAACATGTGCCCGTCTTTCTGGATGTGCGCGAGGATCGTCGACGCCGGTTCTGCTGGATTCTGCTTTTTGTATTTGTCTTGGAAGACGTCATCCCGGTAAGGCTGAAGTGACGTGCTCACTTGGCCGATGTTCCAGCCTACACCGTGGCCAAGGAGCTTGTAGATGGAGAGGTCAAGATGATTGTGCCAACGCGCATCGTGATTCTGGAGGTCTTGGTCTTCCCACTCCTCATCCGCAGGGATATCTCGAATCCATTCTTGATAGGGTGTGATGGGCGGGAGCGTGTATTCCGTCGCCCTAGTCGGGGGCATCTCTCCCTTGGGAGAGATAGGGGGGAGATCCATAATGGCATCTGCGACAGTGAGATGGGGACGTTTGTGTTCCCAAGCACGCTTGAATTGCGGGAGAACGGATGAGTTATCCTCAAGGGTTGTTTGAGTTTCTTCGACATCGTCTCTGAGTTCTGGTCGGACCTGAACTCGCTGTGTTTTTTCCCGTGTTGTCGGTGGGCGGTGGGTTCGCCACTGTTCGAGTTTCGGTAGGTTCCCGTCGGTCTGTCGACCTATAAAGAAGAGCCGCTCTCGGTGCTGTGGGACCCCAAAATCAGCTGAATCAATCTTGAACCAGTCCGCGGAGTAGCCGAGGCTCTCCATTTCCTCAAGAATAATGTCAGTCACAGGGACCTCCTTCCCGACAGGATACCGCTCAATCTCTGCTCCCGATCCACTCGGAAGCGATTCTTGGACGGTGTCCGACTCGACTAGAACTGTATCGGCCAGCATCCCGGGAACGTTCTCCATGACGAATGCACGTGGTTGGAAGTGGTCGACGTAGCGAAGAAAGTCAAGATACAACAAATTCCGTTCGTCCTCGTCTACCGAGCGATCTTCGAGAGAACCGAGCTTCGATTGACCGATGTTGGAAAATGAGGGACACGGTGGCCCACCAGCCACGAGATCGAGCTCACCCGGTTCGATATTTGGGCTGTCCACGGCCGGGTCGGTTTCGCGGATATCTGCCTGAATGACGTGGTCGCCGTGATTTTCACGGTAGGTCTCGACAGCGGATTCGTCGTGGTCAAGCGCCCACTGTACATCGTAGCCGGCCCACCGAAGCCCCTCAGAAAGTCCACCAGCGCCGCAGAAGAGGTCAATTGCGGACGGCTTTGAATTCATTGTATCGACCCACGTGGAGCGGTGTGGAAAGCGGTTCGGAACGGAGGTCAGTCCTCGAACGCATCGACGACTACAGCCATGTTCACGAGGTCGGGCTCATCGGGTACAACCTGCTTTTCATTCTCGAGTCGGGCCATTTCCGCGTTCTTTTTTTCGCGCAGCTCCGCAAGCTGGCTCTGATGTTTTGCTAACACTGCGCTCATGTCTTCGCCGGCACGATCACGCTTCTCGAACTGCTCAATTCGTTCTTCGAGGTCTGCCATACGGTGTTGGAAGTAGTTCTGAGCATGTTCTCGACGGATTCGGACTTCACGCTCCCGCTCGGCACGTGCCTCCTGTGCGAGATCATCAATAAGTTCCCAAGCAACGTTATCAGCCTTCGAGAGGAGCTTTTCAGCCTGTGATGAAACCGCACTTATAGACGGATGGCCGTCGACAGCAGAAGAAGGCAGACCACCGGTGATGTCGATGTCCTCTACTCGAGTGGTTCCATCAGGCGTAACGTACACTTGAACGAGTTCTTCGGTAACAGTATCGCCAGTACCCGAGAGGTATCCGATCCGATAGTGACAGAGGAGACCTGGTGTTTCCAAGTTTTCCCCGCCGGTGAGGACAGCAGCTTGGCCGCCGATAGCATCCGTATCCAGACAGTAGGCCATCATCGCTCGGACCACAGAGTGATCGAGGGTGATGAACTCAAGACTCTCGTCGGCAAGCGCGTTTTCTCGGTCGAACGTCGCACCGTCGTACCGCTTCTTCACGTCATTACCAGTAAGCTGGTCAGGAACAACTAGGTCAAACACGTCATCGCCATCGTCGGCAGGCCCAGGTCGGACGTTTTTGATTCCGCCGCCGAACTCTTGGCAGACGGTCCTGACAAGGTACGCAACATCGGCCTCGCTGACCGTGTCCTCGGCGCTCTCCTTGACAATGTCGAGGACATCTCGATCTTCCTTACTCAGGTCAAATTTGTCTCGGATGAGCAGTTCGTCGTCGACGCGTCGAACCGCCTCTTCTTGCTCTTCAACGATAGTCTCGAGGTCGTCAACGACTTGTTCTGGGTTCTCCCCCCTTGCGAGAGCAGACATGATCTGTTCTTCGAGATCAACGTCTTCGAGAACCAGCCCTAACACGTCTGAACTCATCCCAAGGGTTTCCTCAATCTCGTCAATCTTCTCGAGAAGCCGCTCAAGGATGATACTCTCACGAGTGTCTTTGAAGAACAAGTTTCTGATCTCGACAGTCTTATCCTGTCCGTAGCGGTGGAGTCGCCCGATCCGCTGGTCAATGCGAGTTGGATTCCATGGAAGGTCGTAGTTCACCATAATATGGGCGAACTGTAGATTCAGTCCTTCTCGAGCAGCGTCGGTGGCCAGCATCACGTTTGCCGGTCCTTCGAATTTCTCGAACTGCTGTTGACGCTGTGTCTGCGAAAGGTCGCCGTAAATCTCGGCGATATCCCTGTCGCCGAACACTTGGCCTTTCAGGTACTCGAGAGTATCTGTATACTCTGTGAAGATGAGGATCTTCTCGTCGGGATCCTCCTCTAAAATCCCGTCAACGTACTCACGAAGTCGCTCTGCTTTCGAGTCGACTTTGATCGCCTTCGCCTGATTATAGAGATCACGGACCATCTCGAGTTCCTGTTCAATTTTGTCCGGATCACCAGAGGCTGCGGCGGCACCAAGCTCCTCCTCGACACGCTCCCGCTGAGCCTCTGTAAGGAGTTCTGGATTATCTCGATACTCGTCAAGGAGACTCTTTGTAAGCTCCGAGAGATCAGTTAAATCGGCACCGCCCGCTTTGATGGACTCCATCCGGTTGCGGAGTGATTGCTGAATGGCGTAAATTGAGGAGACCAGCCGTTTCTGGTAGAGGACCATCGCGAAGCCCGCGGCATCATTCTCTTCTTGACTGGCGAGGTTGTAATGTTCAGTGATGTACTCCGTGATATCCTCGTAGAGCTCGCGCTCCTGGGGCGTGAACTCGACAGGAAGGGTCTGGATGTTCTTCTCCGGGAACATCGGCGTCCCGTCCTTGTTGTACATCTTGTCTTTGAGCCGTCTGATCATCAAATCCTTCAGCCCCTCTTTGTTGACGTCGTGTTCGTCGCGGAAGCGGTAAGGGTCGAGAAGAGAGATCATGAAATAGAACTGATCACGCTTCCCGTTGTGCGGGGTGCCGGTCAGGAACAGTAGTCCGTCAGACGTCTCCGAAACAGCCTCTCCAACTTTGTAGCGGTCCGTCTTATCGATCCCACGTTTGCCTTCACGGCGAGCGGTGAGGTGATGAGATTCGTCGAAAAGAGCGATGTCCCACTCTTCTTGGACGTTCTTCAGAGCCGAGCGTACGTCGTCCTGTTTTGCGAAGTCGATGGAGGTGATAATCCGATCTTCGTGCGTCCAGACATTCTCGGCAGGATAGGCATCACGTTTCGCCTCCACGTAGTCGCGGTCGTAAATCACGTAGTTTGTATCGAACTTCTCGCGCAGCTCTTCCTGCCATTGGGTGGTAAGCGGCGCGGGAGCGACGATGAGAACGCGGTCAGCCTGCCCACGGGCGGCGAGCTCTTCGATAACGATTGCGGCCTCGATAGTCTTTCCGAGACCAACCTCGTCGCCGATGAGATAGCGGTGATCGTACGATGTTAGGATCTCGTGAGCAGCTTTTACTTGGTGAGGGGCGATGTCGATTCGGTTGTTTTCCAGCGCAACGAATCGGTCCTGCCGGTGGGCGAGGTCTAGTTCGGCTGCTCGGGCACGGAGGTGGAAACGTTCTGGATCGTCGAACTCGCCTTTCTCAAGCAGCGCGTCGCTACTGTCTATCAGGTCAACAACCGCAGCGGGGAGCTTTTTCGAGTTATCGTCGTCAGTCAGAATATGGAGCAGACACTGACCCGATGGTCGGTGGTTGATTTTGACCAGCTCACCCTCGCCGCCTGCGAAGCTGACGCGGTCTCCGATATCGAATTTACACGCGCAATCAGACACTGACAGATTCCGATGTGGTGACTGAACTTAACTTCTCGGAACATCGTCATTCCAGATACGATGTGACTTCTCCCCGGTATTTTTGTTCAACAGACGTCATAAGCGAAACAGGATGGGGCATGCGTTCCGCGTCGGCGAAGTCTATCGTGACAAAGGAAGCTTCAGAGATGCGGAAGACCAGTTTCTGCGGTGGATTCGCGGCCCGCTGAGTAGCGGAATCAAAAACACTGGAGGGATCCGTGACCTCGGCGCAGATCGCTCAGAGATCCCCGCCGCCCTCGTCCTCGTCTCGAACGATACTGGTGTCTCCCAGCACGACGATCCGTGGGAGGACACGCTGGCGGTCAACGCCGGCTACGTGAGTTACTGGGGTGATGCGAAGGAGAATATCCGGTACGACGAGTCGACACAGAACCGGAAAATCAAGGACGCGTTCGACAGAGCAGCTTCGGGGCGACGCGAAGAGGTCCCACCGATACTGGTGTTCCGGAAGCCCGAGAGCGGCGTCGTCGAGTTCTGTGGGCTCTGCGTCCCGGATCACTTCGAGGTGCGGACCTATCAGGGCGATTCGGGAGCGCAGATACCGAACTACCGGTTCCATCTCTCGATTCTCAACACACAGGGAGTCCCCGTCTCGTGGCTCCACGAGCGTGCGCAGACGAACGACGACGGCCAAGCACCCGACGTCTGGAAACAGTGGGTCAGGGAAGGGGAGATCTCTCAGTGGCCGACAGGTGAGACGCTCGATACAGAGGGAGAGATTCGGCGCTACGAAACGACCGAGACGACGGTGAGTGAAGCGTTCCGGGCAGAGACGTTCGAGCGGTACGGGCATGCCTGCGCGATGACCGGTATCCGTGAGGGGTCGCTACTCGACTTAGCGCATATCCTCCCGCGGAGCCAGCACCCGGAGCTCGCAGAGCACGCGGAGAACGTGCTCGTGCTGAACTCGCTTCATCACCGGGCGTTCGACGCCGCGCTGTTCACGGTCGACAGTGAGTATCGGATACGGACGAGTCCATCTTTCGAGCCTGCCCATCCGTTCCTCCGAGAGACGATCACCGAGAAAGAGGGCGAGCCGATTACGTTCCCACCAAGCGTTCAGGTGCGGCCGGATTTCCTAGAGGAGCTGAATGCCGGCCTGTCGTGGTTGTAGTGTTGTAGATTGGGTCAGTCGTCGGTGACTGCTTCTTCCACGATATCGATTTCCTCGTCAGTCAGGTCGTAGAGATCGTAGACGATCTCGTCGATGAGCTGGTCAGTCTTTTCGATCTTCTCGTCGAGTTCGTCAGCGCGTTCCTTCGTCTCGATATAGCGTTGGAGATCGTCTGATACGTCATCGGGGTCGGGTAGAGTCATTGCCTTCAGGCGGTCTATTAGGGAGTTAGTCTTTGTGGCGTTGTCGCGGAAGCCACCGATCTCTTTTTCAACGGCGACAGGTACGAACGCCTCAACGAGGGCGGCCTCCTCCTCGCTTAGATCTGTGAGCGTGAACGCCTCGAAAAACGTTGTCTCAGTGTAGTCGTAGGTATCGGTCTCGAACTCGTCTTCGTCTTCCGGTTTATATCGTGCTGTCGCCTCAATGGTCACGGAGGAACCGTCACGCTTTGTTCGAGCACGCTCGACTTGGAGCTTCTCGTACTCCTCTGTGGTTGCATCGAGGATATTTGACGTGGATGGCTGGAAAAAACCGATATCGGGGAGCTTTGGGCTTTCTTTGTAGTTTCCGAGGTAGTTGAGTAGATCAAGATTGAGGTCTTTTCGGACATCTTGGGTATGAATACGCTCATCCACGAGGGGCTTGAAAAGACCGTGAACAGTCGACTCCTCGTCAGTATTTAGCAGTTCCACAACTGTGTCAACGACAGACGAGTAGTTCTCGTTTTGGTACTCATTCATTACATCCTTGATTTTGCTTTTGTTGACACTATCGCTGTCTGCCTGGATCTCAGGGATACCAACTGGTTGGAGATAGCCCGTTTTGAAACGATAGTATCCGCCACGGAGAACATGACTCGTGTTGCTGACGTAGAACCACGTCGGTGTCGCGTTGAGGACCCCAAGTAAATATTCAAGACTATAATCTGTATTTGATGCAGTAATACTGTAAATCACCGATGTCGAATGTTTTCCATCTCTGTCAATAGTGAAGCTACAATTATCGCTGATTTCAGGTGTGAGTATTTTATTTTTCTTGTGCTGATGAAGGCTCTTGGGATAGGTATATCCGTACCAATCTTCGCCATTCATGCTTCCACCATCTCGCGCTTCCAATACATCCCTGTTTTCGAGAAGGTATTCCCAAACAGAGGGTGCAGATGCTCTAATTTCTTCGCTCTCCATCAATTCATATCCATCGGAGGACGTGTGATAGGGGAAAATCAGAACTTTTCGATTTTTAGGAGAACTATATCGGTCGACATCTTGTCCTTTAAGATACGGGACAAGTAGATCCTTCGAAAACTCATACTCTCGCTCAGTCTCTTCTGATCGGACTTTCATTTCATCCCCTAGATCTTCGAGAACATCAATTGCGTATACAGAATCTTTACTTGTCTGTATACCTACAAAAATCTCATCACTGATTTGTTCGAGTGAGGGGCATGCTTCCATTTTTTCTACCGCATCAAGCTCAATAGGAGACAGAAGGATCCACGGATCTTCCCCAATCTGGTTACTTTGTAATTTTGCAGTATCTAGGTCGTTGAGGTCTCTGGGATCGTCATTTAGTTCTGCGTAATCAAACTCCTCATTCTCATCACCCGAAAGGAACAGCAGACATGTGTAGGTCGTCGCTGCTTCTCCGAAGACTTGGTAGTGCCCCATATCGACTATTTTTCTCACAGCTCCTCGGTCAGAGAGATATTCGCGAAGTGCAGTCCCAAACTCCGCCTGCATAAATTTATGTGGAATAATATATCCTTGCTCACCATCGTTTGACAGAAGGCTATTACCCTTCTCTACGAATAGTGCATAAATATCGTAATTCTTATGAGATGACGAGTAGGATGTCTCATAATAATCCGGCACTTCTGTACTACCCTTTCGGATGGTCTGAATCCGCATATACGGCGGATTCCCGATCACTGCGTCGAACCCTGCATCTGCCTTCCGCTCTCCATCTTGATCGTAGAACGCTATCGGGAACTCCAGTTCCCAGTGGAAGAAGCGTTGTTCCTCGGCCATCGCTTGCGCACTTTTGAACCAGTCCTGTTGTTCTATTTTCTCCCACGCATCACTATGGAGCGCACGGGCCATGCGTTCATCTGCGTCAGAAGGAATATCGAGACCGAACGCGTCGGCGGTGTGGACGTTGGCCATCGCGAGGAGCTTCTTGTAGAGCGGGTCGGCGCGCACGTCGTCGTACACCGCCTCCATCTCCTTCGCATCCTCCAGCGTCTCGTTGTCGATGTTGAGCAGGTCTTGGAAGCGATCAGTGACGTGCTCCATCGCACGCTGACGCGTGTGGTCGAACGACTGCTGGAGGGTTAGCTGGCCATCCCCCGTAGCGTCTTCGTCGCCGTCTGACAGCACGTCCTCGATGTCGCTCCCGACGAGCGAGTTGCCAGTCTTGAGGTGATGATCGAGGAACGCAAGCGGTTGCTCGGCAGCGAGCGTCCGCAGCCAGAGAGAGACCTTCGCCAGTTCGGTCGCGAGGGGGTTGACGTCGACGCCGTAGATACAGCGCTGAGCGACTTTGCGCCGGGCCCAGTTGATGTCCCGCAGTTCCCCCTCCTCGGTAGTGGGGGCGCGAATCTCGGCGTCGGCAGAGTCGAGTGCCTGCCGGTCCTGCTGCTCTTGCGCATCGATGATCTCACGGGCGAGATAGTCGACTGCGTTGACTGGGAAGTGACCACTCCCCATCGCTGGATCGAGTACAGTCAGGTCAAACACTCGGTCGGCAAACTCCTCGGCGAACCCGCGATCGTCTCCTCGTGCGCTGTTTGCGACCAAGTCCTCGCGGATCTCCTGTACCAGTGGCCCGAGCGTCTCGTCGACGATGTACTCGACGACGTACTCCGGCGTGTAGTACGATCCCGTCGCCTTGCGCTCACCGTCGTCGGTGCGCAGGTAGACCTCACCCTCCTCAACGGTGATGTCATCACCCTCACCCGCAGAAACGTACTCACCGTCATCGACGGTCAAGGGTTCGTCTGCGACGGCGAGTGTGTACTCTAAGAGTCCTTCGTAGATGGACCCGAGGTTCCGCTCGTCAAGCGAGGAGTAGTCCACGAAGACCTTCCCCTGGCCTTCAGACGCCTCGTGGCGCGTGAGCAGTTCGATGACCTCGGCAATGTACGCGTCTCCGACCTCGTGGTTCGAGAGGAACTGTGCCTCAACAGTGTCGTCCTCCTCCGGATCAGTCCGGAACAGCCCACCGTTGTACGCCGGAATGTAGAGGTCGTCTTTCGGGATTCCCTTTCCTTGGCTCCCTTGGTCGATGAGAACGAACAGTTCGTCCAGCTTGTCCCAGAGATCCGTCTGCCACGTCTGGTAGTGCTGTTGGGTCTCGTCGCGCTTCTCGACGACGACCTGTTTCAGGTCGTTCAGACTGTAGGTCTCGCTGTAGATCTCGTTCTCCGTCGGGAGGAGGTTCCGTCCCTCGCTCTCGGCGTAGAGAACGAAGATGAGCCGATAGAGATAGATGAGCGAGCTGTCGTGGATCCGGTCGAGATCTTCCTCGTCCAAGTTATCGTTAGTGTCGAGGAAGCCTTCCGCAAGGACGCGAATGGCTTCGTAGATGTTCTCTTGGAGGTCCTCTCCGAGTGCTTCTGCGAAGGCGGTTGACTGGTCGTAGACGTCGTCGAGGAAACAGTCTCCAGTCTGGTCGTCGAGGAATGCTCCCTGCCGGAAGAAGAGGTAGAACTCCTTGAATGCCTCCAGATCGCCTTCCTCCTCGCCGATGGAGAGGACTTTGGGGAGATCTATCTCGTAGTAGGAGTCCAACCGGTGGCTCGTCGGCCCGTAGTAGAGTCGCCACTTCTCCCCGTTCGTGAGGACCCCCCACTGCGGTGGCGTTTCTTGGAGGTAGCTATGAATCTGGTAGCTTGGGTTCTCGAAGTCCCGTTTCTCTTCGCCCCGCGTGTCGAGCTTGCGACCCCATCGTTTCGCGTCCGCGACGGCGATTGCCTCTTGGTAGAAGTTTTCTCGATCGAACGCCGCATCGGCGGCCTCTTCGCTGGGGAAAAATCCGTAATCCGGTCGTCGCGCGTTCCGCATCACCGTCTCCTCGATCTCAAACGGGATATCGAGGATCTCGAAGATGGGTCGAATGACGTTCCGCTCAAGCTGAGCCTCGTTGTAGTCTTCGACGCGGTCGCCTTTCTCGTCGAGAATCGACTTGATCTCCGAGAACGCTGTTTCTACTTCTGCGTCCGGGATCTCAGTCCAAGCCTCCATATCGTGGAGGTGGTCGTTCAGGTAGTGGTTCGAAAACAGATCGCGGTTCGTTCGGTAGTTGGTTGGGTCCGTCATTGAGTGGGGACGATTTCCGGGATGACTACGGTACTACAGCTATCTTGTAACGGAAATTCCAAGATAAATAATACTTTCCAAGAGACCGAGTGATTCGATATGAACGGCTAGCCATGCCCAGAAATACCACCAGTGAATAATGGATCTTCCGTGGTCAGTATCGGTGGCTCATAAAGAGCCGCTCCATGGAATTTCTTCTTCTCACCTGAATCTAATAGTAACTCCCAACGTGGGCTTATACTCACGGACATAAATACGCAAACACATCTGGGATTTCGACCCGGTTGAGTACAGAGAGAGCAGCCTCACGGAGATCGTCGAGTGTGTCAAACAGGCGGTTCCCAAGTTCTTGATCAAGTTGTCTCCAACACTCTTCCGCGGGGTTCAGCTCCGGTGAACCCCGCGGTAGGTAACAGAGT
>NZ_NEDJ01000065.1 GCF_002114285.1 Halorubrum ezzemoulense DSM 17463 | reverse complement strand
GTGGGCGCGGAGATCGGTATAAGGGCCAGGGCCGGTCCGACGTGGGGCCATGACGCGGGTGTGTCTCCTCGGCGACCCCGACGTGGAGCTCTCCTACGAGCTGCTCTCCCGCGAGACGGCTCGCGACGCGCTCGCGACCTACCGAATCGAGGAGCCGTTCGAGAACAGCGTCGCCGTCGACACCGTGAGCCTCGGCGCCGCCGTCTCGCTCCTCAACGACCTCGACTGGTACCTCGTCCGCTTCGTCGAGGAGGCGCTCGTGTTAGAGCCCTCCGTCGCGTCCGACGAGTGGCTCTCCCGCGACCTCGCCCGCGAGGTCCGCGACGGCGACGTGCCGCCCGAGGAGACCGACCAGCGATTGAAGGTGTTCGGTCTCGTCGACGGTCTCCCGGTCGAACCCCTCTACGTCCGGCGGCGACAGGGCGAGACGCCCGAGTACGACCTCCGCGACGTCGACGAGACGCTCGTCGTCCGCGTGAGCGAGTCAGAGTTCTCGGGGTAAGCTCCCGAGTCCGACGCCGTCACTCGTCCACTTCGGCGAGGATCCGCGTCCGGACCGGGCCCACGTCGACCGGCGCCCACGCCTCCACGTCGTAGGTCACGTCCGCGAGCGTTTCCAGTCGCTCGGCGTCCCCCTCGTCTATCGCCGTCACCGCCTCGCGGCGGAGCCGGTCGAGGACCGCGTCCGCGAGCGCCTCGCGGTCGACGCCCCGGTCGGGCACGTCGAGGATGTGCGGGAGGTCCTCGGCGCCCTCCGGGAGCGTCGGGAACGCGGCGGGACCGACCGCGAGCGCGGTCGATTCGGCGGTGTGGCCCGTCACGTCGTCCCCGGAGAGCGCCCCGTCCGGCGCCGGCACGAGCGCGTACTCGTCGACCGCGAGGTCGATCGCGGCGTCGATGGCGGCCTCGTCGGCCTCGGTCCGCTGTTTGAACGCCAGCTCTGAGAGCGCCCGCGAGAGCTCGGCGCGGGTGAGCCACTCGAACAGGTCGACGACGCCGGCGAGGTCGTCGCGTGCGGCCACGCTCGGCCCGCTCCCGTGCGCCATCGTCAGTCCTCCCCCGGCGCGGGCCCCGTCTGTCCGGCGTCGGTCGCGGGGCTGCCGCCGGCGCCGGTTCCGCCGTCCGTGCCCCCGCCCCGAGCCCCGTCGAGGTCGGCGGTCGCGGCCTCGAAGACCTCGTCGGGGTCGACGGGAGCGTTCCGCCAGGCCGGGAGTCGAGTGTCCGGCCCGGGCTCCCCCAGCGCCTCGGCGTACGTCGCCACCTGTGACCGCTCGTCGGCGGCGTCGTACGAGAGCCCGTTGAACGCCGCGTCGGTCGCGTACCCGTCGACCAGCGTCTCGGCGGCCTCGCGGTAGCGCTCGGCGAGGCCGTCGTAGTCGACGTCGACGCCGGCGTCTTCGACCGCGCGCAGGGTCGCCTCGCCGACCGCCCGGCTCATGTCCGCGAGGCCGGTCGGCCCCTCGACGGAGCGGTGGTCGTGCTCGTAGCTCCCCAGGTCAACCTGCGCGCTGTCGGCGAACCCGGCGCGGTCGAACGCCTCGCCGAGCGTGCCGACCTCCAGCCCCCAGCCGCGCTGGACGCGGAGCTCGGAGACGAGCTCGCTCGTCGCCGCGAACTCGCCGGCGAGCGCGTAGCGGAACGCCGAGAGGTACGCCAGCACGTCCGGCTCCCGCCCCGGCGCGGCGTCGCCGAGCGCGCGGACGAGCGGCCGGAAAAACAGCCTGAACAGCCGCCCGTACAGCGAGCCGTCCTCGACGCGGGCGTAGTACCCCTTCGAGAACGCGTACCCTTCCCCGAGCGGGAACAGCAGCCGGTTCACGAACGCCGGCGAGTAGGTCTTCGTGTCGGCGTCGTGGACGACGACAAACTCCTCGTCGAGCGCGCGACCGAGGGCGAGCCACACGTCCCGACCCTTGCCGCGGTCGCCGTCGAGCCCGCGCGCTTCGAGCAGCGAGGCGAGCTCGGGGCCGTCGCACCACAGCGTCTCGACGTCGAGGTCGAACCCGTCGAGCCAGTCCGCGAACGGGCCGGCGCGGTCGGGCGACGCCCGGAGCGGAACGATCACGCGGGCGGGGTCGACCGTCTCCAGCGTCGAGAGCACGCGCTCGGCCGCGAGCGTCCCGTACTCGCGCTCGGTCATCGGCACGACGACCGCCGCGCGGTCCGTGGGGGCGTCGGGCCGGTGGTCGGTCAACGCGTGGAGGGTCGTCACGCGCTCCTGAACGTACTCCATTTACCGATCACACGGGAGCGACGACCAAAACAGGTGCGGTGCCCCAAGCCGGCGTCGGTCCCCGAGCGGGGGGTCGGCCGGGCCGCGGGGTCGGCGCTCGGGGCGTCGCCTCAGACCCTCCGCGTCGCGCCCGCCGCGCCCCCGGGAACGCGTCCGAGGCGGTACAGCACCGCGTACGCCGCGACGAGGAGCGCCAGCCCCCCGGCGAGCGAGAGGAAGACGGCGTCGTACGTCGCGCCCGCCTCGATCGCCTCGCCGACGGCCCAGGAGCCGGCCGCCTGCGTTGACATCATCCCGGCCGAGAACATCGCGTACGCCGACGCGCGGGACTCGTCCGGCAGCGACGCGAGCAGGTACGTGTCGCCAGCGGGGAACAGCATGTGGATGGCGAACCCCACGACGACGCTCGCGGCGATCACCGCCGCCAGCCCCTCGGCGACGACCACGAGGACGACCCCGCCGACGAACGCCGTGACGATGCCGAGCAGGTACGGGACGTGGGGAAGCCGGTCGGCGAGGTCGCCCGAGACGAGGAAGGCGGGCACGCCGGCGGCGAAGATCACCGTCAAGAGGTTCCGCGCGGTCGACCGCGTCAGGTCCTTGTCGATCATGTACAGCTCGTAGAAGTTGAACAGGCCCTGCCAGACGAAGCTCGTGAGGCCCATCAGCACGATGCCCGCGAGGATCAGCTTCCACTCGCCGCGGGCGGCCCCGAGGAAGTCGGTGTCGCTCGCGCCGGCGTCCGGGAGGTCAGTCCGCCGCGCGAGCGCGACGAACACGACCGTGCTGGCGGCCGCGGCGAGCGCGAGCGCGTAGAAGGCGTACCGCCAGTCGTACCACAGCGCGACGGTGACGGCGGGCGCGGCGATGACGGCGGCGAGCTGGCTGGCCATGCCGTGAACGCCCATCACGCGTCCGACGCGCTGCGGGAACAGCTCCGCGATGAACGGGTTCGCGGCGACGAAGTAGACGCCGGAGGCTAAGCCGATCGCGAAGGCGGCGACCATCAGCGCGAGCACGCTCGGCGCGAGGGCGACGCCGAGCGCCCCCGCGGTCAGCATCGCGCCGGAGACGAGGATGACGCGCCGCCGCGCGAAGCGCGTGAGCGCCCAGCCGGCCGGGATGCGCGGCGCGGCCGAGCCGAGCCACGCGAGCGTGACGATGAGCCCGGCGGTCCCCTCGCGGATCCCGAACGCGTCGATGAACTCTCCCACCAGAGGGGCGAACACGACGCGCGCGAAGTTGACGAGGAACACCAGCGCGCAAAGCGATCCGAACAGCCGGGTCCGTGACACGGCGGCGCTTCTCCGCGCCCGGACACAAGCGTTGCGGAAGCGCACGCACCCGGATCTCGGGAGCCGCTCGCGGGCTGCGGCCGCGTCCCTCCGCCGGGTGCCGATCTCGCTCGACGCGTCAGACCGATGTCGTACGGGGTTTTTATCCGCCCCGACGACGAACGGCGGAGTATGAAATCCACGCGCAAGGGACTCCGCGACGGCGACCTGATGAAGGACACCTACGAGCGGCTGAACTGTGCCGACTGCGAAAAGGTGTTGAAAAAGGAGAACGACCCCGACGAAGTGTTCTCCGTCCGCATCTGTCCGGAGTGCGGAAGCCGGTTCAAGGAGCTCCGCTGACCGTCGTCTCGCCCGTCGTCGCACCGCACCGGCCTCCGCGCCGCACCACTCCGCTCCGAATCGCTCTCCCCCGCACCGCACCGGCCTCCGCCGCGCTGCCGGACTTCGACTACCGCTCGCGCCTCTCCTCGCTGACCGTCGCCGTTCACGAATCGATCGCCGTCGCGACCGACTCCGCCACCGCCCCCGCCTCGTCCGCGACGATCTCGATCCACCGGTACTCGGCGTACGCCGTGGCGGCCGAGAGCGCGCTCCGCTCGTCGGCCGCGAGCGCGTCGTCCTGCTCCGCGAACAGCGGCAGGAACTGCGTCGCCAGCCACCGCGCCAGCGGGTTCTCGCTCTCCGCGAGCGCCGCGGCAGACTCGACCGCCGCGCCGCGCGCCGCGCCGATCGCCGCGGCGTCGTCCGGGAACATCGTGTCGCCCGCCTCGACGCGCGCGGCGACAGCGTCGACCGCTCGGAGCCGGGTCTGGACGAGCGCGGTCCGGGTCAGCCCGGTCGCCGGGTGGTCGGGCTCGTACTCGCCGACCGCGACCGGGTCGAACCACAGCCCGTCGAAGCTCCGGTAGACCGCGCTCGACAGGAGGTCGGCGCTCGGCGCGTCCCGCGCGACGGCGCGCTCGTCGACGAAGGCCTCCGGGCCGGGGTTCTCCCTGAGGTCCTCGACCCCCTCGCCGTGGAGCTCGCGGAGCCGGTCGCCGACCGCGCTGCCGAGGCGGTCCATTTCGCGGCGGATCGGTTCGGCGACCGGCTGCGGGTCGGCGAGCGAGGCCGCGTACCGGTCGCCGAGGTACCGTCCCGCCTCGACGTACGACTGGACCCGCTCGACGTCTCCGACCGCCTCTCCCGCGCGGATCGGGTTCGCCTCGTCGGCCGGACTCCCGCTGCCGACCAGCGTCCGGCGGAGCGCCTCGTCGTACCACCGCTCGATCGGGCCGTAGACCGCGGCGCCCGCCAGGGGGTCCGCGGCGGGACCGGGGAGCGCGTCCAGCGTCTCAGACGCGCGCTGACGCACCGCCCCGACGTCGGGCGCCACCGCTCCCGGATCGCCCTCGACGGTCACGCCCGCCCACGTGCCGACGGCGCTCGCGGCGTGATCGCGCGCCGTTGAGTACCGCTTAACCGCTTCCAGCGGAACGAGCGGCTCGTCGGGCCCCGGCAGCGCCTCGCGGGCCGCCGCCCGCTCCGCCTCGATGCGCCCGCGGAACCCGCCGTGCGGGAGCCGCTCCGCGGTCAGGGGGTCCGGGATCGGGCTGAGCAGGCGGTCGACGCGGTCCGCGAACGCGGCGGCGACCTCCGGCTCGAAGCCGACGGGGACGATCCGCGGCCGAGCCGGGACGGAATCGTCGAACTCGCGTGGAACGGCGTCGACGTCGAGCGACGGCGGGTCGTCCCAGAACCGCCGCTCGCTCCCTCGGCCCGAGCAGCCGGCGAGCGAGCCGAGCGCGGCGGCGCCGGCAGCGGCGAGCGCGCCGCGCCGGGTGAGCCCCCGCGGCATCAGAGCTCACCCCACTCGTCGGTCGCCGTGGCGTTCCCGGGGACGGTCGCGTTCCCGTCGATCACCGCGTACTCCGTGTCCGTAGTCCGACACGGCGACCTACCGCTGGAGCCGGACCCGGTGAGCCGGTCGTCGAGGACGACCGGAAGCCGGAAGAGGAGGGCGAGCGCGACCCGCGCGTCGGCCTCGCAGGCCTCGTCCGGCGGCCTGAGCTCGCGGCAGTACTCGAACTCCACGTGCCCGGGATCCCACGAGACGGACTCGATGTGGAGTCGTTCGCACGACTCGATGCCGGCGGGCGACACGTACACCGTCTCCGCGTCGTAGTCGGTCTCGTCGAGGAACGACCGGATCCGATCGCGGTCCGCCTCGGCGACGTCCTCGGCCACGAGCAGCTCGGCCGCCCGCTCGGCGCTCGTGACGAGCTCGCGGTCGATCGCGACGGGCTCTCCGGCGCCGTTGGTCGCGCTCCCGTCGAGGAGGACCGGGTCGCCGCTCGGGTTCCGCGGCTTCAGGACGGTCGGGTCCGTGTCCGTCCCGGAGACCTGCCGTCGGACCGACTCCGATCCTGTGCCGTCCGCGCCGGAGCAGCCGGCGAGCGCGGCGATAGCGCCGATGGCGCCGCCGCGGAGGAGGGCTCGTCGGGTGGGGGACATAGGAGGCGATACCGTCGGTCCGGGTAAACCTCTTTTGGGGCCGGTCGTCGTCCGCGGTCACTCGAAGACGGCGTCGAACGCCGACGCGCCCAGCGGGTCGAAGGTGCCGGCGGCGACGTTCTCGCGGACGTGGTCGGGGTCGGTCGTGCCGACGAGCGACGAGGTGACGCCCGGTGCGCTCCGCGCGAAGTTGAGCGCGCGCTGGGCCGGCGTCTCCCCGGCGAGCGTCGCGTCGACGTCGGGCGGGACCGCGCCCTCGACCGCGAGGTCTCCCTGTCCGATGCTCGCGCT
Source organism: Halorubrum ezzemoulense DSM 17463 (assembly GCF_002114285.1). GTDB lineage: Archaea > Halobacteriota > Halobacteria > Halobacteriales > Haloferacaceae > Halorubrum > Halorubrum ezzemoulense. The sequence goes on along the minus strand of NZ_NEDJ01000065.1, from coordinate 11,892 downwards.
CGTCACCACAGAGAGCCCGGCCTCGTGGGCGAACGAGAGCGCCGAGACGGGCCCGTCCGCGTCACCCTCGGACGGCGCGCGGTGGTTCCGCCGGGTGAACGCGTCCGCCATCGCGACGTTGAAGGGGACCTGGACCGCCGCGAGCCCGTGGTCGTCGTCGGGGCCGACCGCCTCGCCGGCGGCCTCGGCCCGCGAGAGCACCTCCGCGAGCGAGAGGTACCGGTCGCCGTCCTCCGCAACGCGGAACGCGTCCCACGTCGCGACGCCGTAAGCCCCGACATCGCCCGCGGCGCGCCGGCGTTCGAGCGCCTCGAACGCGGCTTCGAGCGCGTCGTACACGTCGCCACGCGACCTGACAGCGAGCTGCGTCTCGGGGTTGTGGACGTAGAAGCAGTCGACCGCGTCGAGGCCGAGCCGGTCGAGCGAGCGGTCGAGCGACCACTCCAGGAAGTCGGGGGTCATCGCGTGCGCCCCGTTCGCGAGGTCGTCGGGGTCGACGATCCCCGGCTCGACGAAGCGCTCGCGGACGTACGCGCTCGGGTCGCTCGGTCGCTCGCCGTCGAACGGGAGGAAGCCGCCCTTCGTGGCGACGACCACCGACTCCCGGTCGAGGGGGGCGTCCCGGAGCGCCTCGCCGACGACGCGCTCGGCGCGGCCGCAGCGGTAGTTGGCCGCGGTGTCCACGTGGTTCACGCCGGACCGGAGCGCCAGCTCGATCGACTCGCGCGAGGCCTCGTCGACCGCGGGCGTCGGGTCGCCGAGGTACGTCCCGATCCCGACGCTGGAGACGACGCCGGGACCGAACCGCCGGAAGTAGGTGCGCCCGAAGGCGTCGCCGAACCGGTTCCGGTACCCCCAGAGGGCCTCGCGAGTCGCCATGTGTCCGGAGTTGTCGGCTCGCGGGTAAAAGTCGCGCGGGAGACCGCCGGTCGCGCTCACACCGCGTCAGGAACGGGCGTCTGTCAACGGGACGCGCGGAAGGTCCGCGTGGTGTCTCGCTTCCCGCGGGTGACGTCGACCTCGACGAGCCCGAGCGAGGTGAACACCTCGCCCCAGTCCCGGTAGAACAGCGGCGTCCCCTCGTCGACGTAGTTCACGTCCGGCGGAGCTGACGCCGACCCCTGCGTCGGGGCCTCGATCTCGGCCGTGATCAGAAGCTCGTCGGTGATCCGCGCTATCTCCTCGAAGGCCGGCTCGGCGTCCGGATGGAGGTGTTGTAGCGTCTCGACCGAGAACACCGCGTCGAACGCGCCGTCGTCAAACCCGCCGACCACGTCCTCTATCGCGCCGCAGTGAAAGGTCCCGTCGGCGGCGAGCTCGGGGTAGGCGTCCCGCATCTCGTCGAACGCCCCGGGGTTGATGTCGACGCCAGAGAGGTCCTCGAAGCCGTGGGTTGCGAGGTGGTCGAGGTGCCGGCCCGACCCGCACCCCAGCTCGAGGACGGCCGCGTCGCGGTCGAGGCGCGCGTCGAGGCCCTCACGGATCAGCTCGCTCGTCTTGTTCGGCCCGCGGTGGGCGTAGTACGCCGGCGAGTATTCGCCCGTCCGGTTCGTCCAGGAGTCTCGGACGGTGTTGATGTTCACGGATAACGATTCTGGCAGCGAGGCATAACGCCGTCGAACGGCGCGCGGTGTGCGCCGACGCCGCCGCGGCCCGCTCGGACGCGTCAGGCGCCGACGGCCCTCCGACGTTCGTACTCCGTACGCGGCCGTTATCGCGCGTTTAAACCCGTTGGTACGGTCGTAGCGGACTTCAAACGCCTGGCGGATTCCCGGTACAACGAAACGAGGGAAGTACATATCAGTATCAATATTCCGAAAGAAATACAAAATATACACACAAACGAGTAAATATGCTCGACGGAAAGACCGCTATCGTCACCGGCGGCTCGGCCGGCATCGGGAAGGCCATCGCTGCGGAGTTCGTCGATCAAGGGGCGTCGGTCGTGATCGCGAACCGGACCGAGGAGGCGGGACGAGAGACCGCCGAGGAGCTCGGCTGTTCGTTCGTCCAGTGCGACGTCTCGTCGTACGAATCCGTCGAATCGCTGGTCGAACAGACGGTCGAGGAACACGGCGGGTTGGACATCCTCGTGAACAATGCCGGGATCGGGCTCACTGGAACGGTCGAGGAGACGTCGCTCGAGGACTGGCACAAGTTGTTAGAGGTCAATCTCAACGGCGTCATCTACGGGACGCGAGCAGCCATGCCGTACCTGCGCGAGTCCTCGGGGGCGGTCCTCAACGTCGCGTCGGTGTTCGGACTGGTCGGGGGACCGCAGACGGCCGCGTACGCGACCGCGAAGGGCGCTGTCGTCAACTTCACCCGAACGACGGCCGTCGATTACGCCGACGCCGGCGTCCGGGTGAACAGCATCTGTCCCGGCTTCGTCGAGACCGAGATGACTGCGTCAGAGCTTAACGACGACTCTTTCTACGAGTTCGTCCTCAGTCAGACGCCGATCGGCCGCATCGCCGAACCGGAAGAGATCGCAGAACCGGCGGCGTTCCTCGTCTCGGACAAGGCCTCGTACATCACCGGAGTCAACCTCTCGATCGACGGCGGGTGGACGACGCACTGACGCGCGGCCCCGTCGGCTTCGACCCCGGTCTGTCCAGTCATATTCGGCGTGACCCGAGCGACCTCGTAGTCGCTGATCCGTTTAAATACTAGTCTCTCACATGCTAGTCTATGACAGACACGGAATACGACTTCGTCGTCGTCGGGGCGGGCTCTGCGGGCTGCGTCCTCGCGAACCGACTCACCGCGGCCCCGGACAGGAGCGTGCTGCTCCTCGAAGCGGGCACACCCGACGACGACCGGAACATGCGGATCCCGGCGGGCTTTCCGGAGCTGTTCGAGAGCGACGCGGACTGGGAGTACTACACCGAGCCGCAGGACGGCTGCGGCGGTCGACGGCTCTACTGGCCGCGCGGTAAGACGCTCGGCGGGTGCTCCTCCACGAACGCGATGATCTACATCCGCGGCCACCCGTCGGACTACGACGACTGGGCGGCCCTCGGCAACAACGGCTGGGGGTACGAGACCATGCTGGAGTACTTCAAGCGGGCGGAGACGTTCACGCCGTCGGGATCGCCCTACCACGGGTCCGCGGGGCCGCTCAACGTGACGGACCAGTCCTCGCCGCGACCGGTCTCCCAGGCGTTTGTCGACGCCGCCGCGCAGGCGGGCTACGACCGCACGGACGACTTCAACGGGGCGGCACAGGAGGGCGTGGGGATGTACCACGTCACGCAGAAGAACGGGGAACGCCACAGCGCCGCCGACGCGTACCTCAAGCCCGCCCTCGACCGACCGAACCTCACTGCCGAGACCGGCGCGCAGGTGACCGAGGTGACCATCGAGGACGGTCGCGCGACGGGAGTTCAGTACAGCCAGGACGATCAGAGCCGGTCCGCGGGGGCCGCTGAGGAGGTCCTCCTCAGCGCCGGCGCGGTCAACTCCCCGCAGCTCCTCATGCTCGCGGGCGTGGGCGACCCAGACCACCTCGCGGACCACGGCATCGATGTCGAGACGGCGTCGCCCGGCGTTGGTCGGAACCTCCAAGACCACCTGTTCGCGCTCACCGTCTACGAGACCGACGGCGACATCAGCACGCTCGACGACGCCGGCGGCCTGCTGGACGTCTTCAACTGGTTCCTCCGCAAGCGCGGGAAGCTGACCTCCAACGTCGCCGAGGCCGGCGGGTTCGTCCGCACCGACGGCGCCGATTCCCGGCCCGACCTCCAGTTCCACTTCGCTCCCTCGTACTTCATGGACCACGGCTTCGCGAACCCCGAGACCGGGCGGGGGCTGTCGATCGGCGCGACGCAGCTCCGGCCGGAGAGCCGCGGGCGCGTCACGCTTCGCTCCGCCGACCCGTTCGACGACCCTATCATCGACCCGAACTACCTCGACGCGGACGCGGACCTCGAAACGCTCGTGGACGGGGTCAAGCGCGCCCGCGAGATCGCCCGGCAGGACGCGCTCGCCGGGCACGTCGGGCGCGAGGTGTGGCCCGGCGAGGACGCCGAGACCGACGAGGCGATCGCCCGGCACGTCCGCGACACGTGCCACACCGTGTACCACCCCGTCGGCACGTGCGCGATGGGGGACGACGAGGCGGCGGTCGTGGACGAGGAGCTTCGGGTTCACGGCGTCGAGGGGCTCCGCGTCGTCGACGCGAGCGTGATGCCCACGCTCGTCGGCGGCAACACGAACGCCCCGACGATCGCCGTCGCTGAGCGGGCGGCGGACCTGATCCGCGACCGGCCGACGCCGAGCGCGACGGAGCCGGCCGCGGCCGCCGACGACTGACCTGGTTCGGGCCCGCGCCAGCGGCCGCTTCGCTCCGGACCGCGCCCCGCTGGCCGCTTCGCTCCGGACCGCGCCGCCGCCGCTCTCGTTCGGCGTCAGACGCACGCACGACGCCGACGCAACGACTATACGGATTCCTCGTGTCAGTTGCGTCAATGGACTCGCTCACCGACCCCCTGGCGGACCTCGTCGCTGACGTCGACGCCGCGCTGCTGTTCTCTCCGACGAGCTCCTTCTATGAGCGGTTCGCGAACGGCGGGAGCGAGGTCGTCGTCGTCGCGCCCGACAACGATGTCGACGCTGAGACGTTCGTCGATCTCCCGCTCCCCTTCGACAACGTGAAAGACCGGATCCGGTTCGGCATCGAGGGCGCGATGGACGCGGACCTCGTCTCCGAGGGCGACGAGGTCGCGTGCGTCGCCTCCGTCTTCGAGGGCGGCTCGGACGCGGTCGTCCGGGTCACCGTCGACGAGAGTATCCACACCGGCATCTTCGACCTGTTCGCCAACTCCCGCGCCGAGCCGAGCGTGATCCGCGACGTGTTCGAGGTCGCGATCGAACTCGGTCAGAAGGGACAAAAGGGGAAGCCGGTGGGCGCGCTGTTCGTCGTCGGCGACGCGGGGAAGGTGATGAACAAGTCGCGGCCGCTGTCGTACAACCCATTCGAGAAGAGCCACGTCCACGTCGGCGACCCAATCGTGAACGTCATGCTCAAGGAGTTCTCGCGGCTGGACGGCGCGTTCGTCGTCTCCGACTCCGGGAAGATCGTCTCGGCGTACCGTTACCTCGAACCCGCCGCCGAGGGGGTCGACATCCCGAAGGGCCTCGGCGCGCGCCACATGTCCGGAGCCGCGATCACCCGCGACACCAACTCGACCGCGATCGTCCTCTCCGAGTCGGACGGGCTCGTCCGGGCGTTCAAGGCGGGCGAACTCGTCTTGGAGATCGATCCGGAGGAGTACTGACTCATGTCCGCGGTCCAGATCACCGTCCCAGAGTTCCTCCTGAACGTGCGGTACCGGATCTGGCTGGCGCTGGCGGTGCTCCTCTTCGGTCTCGCGCTGGCGTACCTCACCGGCGTGATCAACCGCCGGCTGCTCCGCCGGGCGGGCGTCCCCGAGGTGATCGAGGGGACCACCTTCGAGCGGACGGCCCGCGAGTTCGACACCTCGACGGTGCGGATCTTGGCGCAGCTGTCGAGCTACTTCATCGTCGCCGTCGCGGTCATCGTCGCCCTCACGGTCGCAGACGTGAACTACCTCGAACAGTTCTGGTCCGGCGTCGCCGCCTTCCTCCCGCGGCTGTTCGTCGCCGCCGTCGTCGTCATCGTCGGCGTCGTCGTCGGCGACAAGGCGGAGCTGCTCGTCGCCGAGCGCCTCCGGGGGATCAAGCTCCCCGAACTCGGCGTGCTCCCGACGGTCGTGAACTCCAGCGTCGTCTACGTCGCCGCGCTCATCGCCCTCGGACAGGTGGGCGTCCAGACGCTCGCGCTCATCGTGCTGCTCGCGGCGTACGCGTTCGCAGTGGTGCTGTTCGCCGCGCTCGCGACGAAGGACCTCGTCGCGTCGGCCGCCGCCGGCGTCTTTCTCCTGCTCCGACAGCCGTACGGCATCGGCGACGAGGTCCGCGTCGCCGGCGAGCGCGGCGTCGTTCAGGAGGTCGACCTCTTCGTCACCCACATCGAGACCGACGGCGAGGAGCACGTCCTCCCGAACCACGTCGTGTTCCGCGAGGGGATCGTGCTGATCCGGGAGTAACCCCCGATCCGACCACGTTGCGGCCGACGCCGACTCCGTTACCGATTCTCACGCTGTGAAAGTCGTTGTCACCATATAACACGGCCCGACGCCAACGTTGATACATGACCTCCGATACCGCGAGCGCCGCTTGCGACGGCTGGGACGGGAGCGAGTGCGAGGGGACGCCGCACTGCCCGCCGCGGTGTCCGCGCTTCGTCGACAAGGAGGGCGCGCGCTGGACGATCCGGCCCGCGACCGACGCGGACGAGCCGTTCCTCGCAGAGATGTACGAGCGGTTCGGCCGCCCCCACCGCGCGCAGGGGCTCCCGCCGGTGAGCCGGCGCCGGCGCGTCGACTGGATCCGATCCATGCTGTCGGAGGGGAACAACGTCGTCGCCGAGCGGGACGGCGAACTGTTCGGCCACGCGATGTACACCCCGACCGACGCCGACACCCCCGAACTCGCCGTCTTCGTCCACCCGGACGCGCAGGACCGCGGCGTCGGGACGGAGCTGTGCCGTCACGTGATCGCCAACGCCGCGGCCGCCGGCCGCGACGGGATCGAACTCCACGTCGAGACCGGGAACCGCCCCGCGCGGAGCGTCTACCGGACGGTCGGCTTCGAAGTCGTCGAGCGGCGCGGCGACCTCCGGATGCGGGTCGACCTCGACCAGCCGATCGCGACCGAGGTCCGCTGGCCGCCGCTCGCCCGCGAGGGCCCCGCGGAGCCGGCGGTCGACCTCTCACCGACCGACGGCGGTCCCGAGCGATCGCCCGCGGACGACTGAGCGGCACGGCGCCCCCGCGGGCGACTGGCCGCCACAGCGTTCCCGCAACCGCCCGGTCGACACCGCACTCTCCTCGGTGCCACCGCAACCGTTAGGCCCCGCCGACCCGAGGGTATCGTAACCGTGGACGACGCCATCGAGTGGCTGCGAGACCGCCCCTTCTACGAGGGACAGATCGCCGACCAACGGCGGCTCCCGGCGCGCGAGCCGGAGTTCGCCGATGTCGACCTCGAACCGCGGCTCGCCGACGCGCTCGCGGACCGTGGGATCGAGCGGCTCTACCGGCATCAGGCCGACGCCATCGGCGCGGTCCGCGACGGCGACGACGTCGTGCTCGCGACCGAGACGGCCAGCGGCAAGTCGCTCGCGTACACCGTCCCGGCGTTCGAGGCCGCGATGGACCACGGCGGGCGCACGCTGTACATCGGCCCGCAGAACGCGCTGATAGCCGACCAGGAGGAGTCGCTGTCCGAGCTCGCGGCCGACCTCGGCTTCGGCAGCCGCGTGTCGGTCGACTCGTACACCGGGCGGCTCTCGCGGGCGGAGAAGCGCGACGTACGCGACCGCCGCCCAACCGTCCTCCTCTCGAACCCGGACATGCTCCACTACGCGCTGCTCCCGTACGCGGGGCGCCTGTGGGACTGGTTCTTCTCCTCGCTGGAGCACGTCGTAATCGACGAGGTCCACAGCTACCGCGGCGTGTTCGGATCGCAGGTCGCGCTGACCCTCCGCCGGCTCGCGCGAACCTGCGAGCGATTCGGCTCCGCGCCGCAGTTCGTCTGCTGCTCGGCGACGATCAACAACCCCGTCGACCACGTCGCGACCGTTACCGGCCGCGACCCCGACGGGATCGCCCTCGTCGACGAGGACACCTCGGGGCGCGGGCCGCGCAACTGGGTGCTGTGGAACCCGCCCGAGTACGACGACGACTGGCAGGAGCGCGGCAGCGGCCGCCGGAAGTCGAGCCACACGGAGAGCAAGCGCCTCTTCGTCGACCTCGTCACGGCGGGCCAGCAGACGCTCGCGTTCACCCGCGCCCGCCAGACCGCCGAGCAGTACGCGACCGACAGCGCGAGCGACCTCCGCGAGCGGGGGGAGCGCGACCTCGCAGGGAAGGTCGGCGCGTACCAGGCGGCGCTCACCGACGACCGACGCCGCGAGATCGAGGCCGACCTCCACGCGGGCGACCTCCGCGGCGTCTGGTCGACGAGCGCCCTCGAACTCGGCGTCGACGTGGGCGGGCTCGACGCCGTGGTGCTGGACGGCTACCCCGGCACGCGGATGTCCGCGCACCAGCGCGCGGGGCGGGCCGGTCGCGGCGACGACCCGGCCACGGTCGTCATGGTCGGGGGCGAGGACCAGCTCGACCAGTACCTGATGCGCAACCCGAGCGACTTCTTCGACGCGCCGCCGGAGGACGCGATCTGCGACCCGGAGAACGGGCAGCTCATGCCCGGCCACGTCGCCTGCGCGGCCGACGAGAACTGGCTCTCTCCAGACGACGAGCGCTTCTTCGGCGACACGTTCCCGGGCGTCGTCGCCGGCCTGACCGAGGCGGGCGCCCTCGAACGGCGCGAGGCCGCGAAGGGCACGCGCTGGGTCCACGCCGGCGACGGAAGCCCCCAGCAGTCCGTGAACCTCCGCACGGCCGAGGAGCGCGAGATATCGCTGATCGAGCGGTCGAGCGGCGAGACGGTCGCGACGCTCGCCTTCGCGGACGCGCTCCGCGACGCCCACCCGGGCGCGATCTACCACCAGCAGGGCCGCACCTACGAGGTGGTCGAGTTGGACCTCGACCGCGACGTGGCCGAGCTCCAGCAGTCGTGGGCGGACTACTACACGCAGGTGCGCTCCGACAAGGACATCGTCGTGAACGAGGACCTCGACGAGCGGGCGCTCTCGGCGCGCCCCGACGTGCCCGTCCGGTTCGCGGACGTCACGGTGACCGAGCAGATCACGGGGTTCGTGCGGAAAGACGCGGCGACCGGGGAGTCGCTCGGCGAGTCGACGCTCGACCTCCCGGAGACGACGCTACGGACGAAGTCGTTGTACTTCCCCGTGCCCGCGGACGTCGAGCGCGAGATGCGGCGACTCGGCGACGCGCTCGACGATGGGGACGCCGGAGATCCCGAGGTCAGCGCCGACGGAGGTGCGCCCGATTCGGGCGTCGATGTCGACGGCGAGCCGATCCCGGGCGGCGAGTACGCGTTCAACGGCGGGATCCACGCCGCCGAACACGGGATCATCTCGCTGTTCCCTTTCCACCTGCTGTGCGACCGGGCCGACGTGGGGGGGATCTCGACGCCCCACCACCCGCACACTGAGGGGCCGGCGGTGTTCGTCTACGACGGCTACCCCGGCGGCGTCGGACTCACGCGCCGCGGCCACCGGCGGATCGAGGAGCTGATGACCCGAACCGCGCGTCTGATCGACACCTGCGGCTGCGAGGGTGGCTGCCCCGCCTGCGTCCAGTCGCCCCACTGCGGGAACGGGAACGACCCGCTGGCGAAAGCGCCGGCCGTGCGACTGCTCGAATCGCTCACGGGGGCCGACGCGGACGCTCGATAGGACCTGCTCGGAGCCAGTCAAGCCTCCGTCGGTCCCGGTGGTTTCACGGTGGACGCGTCCGTGCGGATCCCATGGAGCTGTTCTGGCACCGACGGGACCTCAGAGTCGCGGACAACGTCGGCTTAGCGGCCGCCGCGGGGGCCGGCGACGGAGACACGAGCGAAGACGCCGACCAGGGGCCCGCCGCGCCCGTCTTCGTCTTCGACCCCGACGTGCTCGACCACGCGAGCGACGTGCGGGTCCGCCGCCTGCTCGACGGGCTCGCGGCGCTCCGCGAGGCGTACCGCGAGCGCGGGAGCGGCCTGATCGTCGCGCACGGGGACCCTGAAGCGCTGCTCCCGCGCCTCGCCGAGGCGCTCGGCGCCGAGCGCGTCGTCTGGAACCGCGACTACTCGGGGCTCGCCCGCGAGCGCGACGCCGGGGTTCGACGCGCGCTCGACGCGGCCGGCGTCGCGCGAGAGGCCCACCACGACGCGGTCCTCCACGACCCCGACGCGATCCGGACGAACGCCGGGGACCCGTACTCCGTGTACAGCTACTACTGGAAGAAGTGGACCGACCGCGCGAAGGACGACCCCCTTTCCGCGCCGACCGGCGCTGCGCTCGCCGCCGCAGACCGACTGACAGACGCGGTCGACGCTATCGACGGGACCGACGCGGGCGACGCGACGGTGGCCGACGCCGGCGTCGACGCGCTCCCCGTCGCCACGGTGGGCGACCTCCCGCCGCCCGCCGACCTCGGCTTCGCCGAGCCGGACGCCGATGTCGGGCCGGCGGGGACCGCTGCCGCGCGCGAGCGCCTCTCCGACTTCCTCGACGAGGCGGTGTTCGCCTACGAGGCCGAGCGCGACTACCCCGCCGAGGACGCGACCTCGCGGCTGTCGACCTTCCTCAAGTACGGGGAGATCGGCGTCCGCGAGGCGTACGCGGCGACCGAGGAGGCGATGGCCGAGGCGGCGTCGGACGCGCGGCCCGACGACGCCCCCGAGCAGGTCGAGGAGTTCCAACAGCAGCTGGCGTGGCGGGAGTTCTACACGCAGGTCCTCTTCCACAACCCCGAGGTGGTGACGGCGAACTACAAGGAGTACGAGGAGGGGATCGACTGGCGCGACGACCCCGACGAGATCGCGGCGTGGAAGCGCGGCGAGACGGGATATCCCATCGTCGACGCCGGGATGCGCCAGCTGCGCGAGGAGGCGTTCATACACAACCGCGTGCGGATGATCGTCGCCTCCTTCCTCACGAAGGACCTGCTCGCGGACTGGCGGCACGGCTACGACCACTTCCGCGAGCGGCTGGCCGACCACGACACCGCGAACGACAACGGCGGCTGGCAGTGGGCGGCCTCGACGGGGACCGACGCGCAGCCGTACTTCCGCATCTTCAACCCCATGACGCAGGGCGAGCGATACGACCCCGACGCGGAGTACATCACGGCGTACGTCCCCGAACTGCGCGGCGTCGAGCCCGACCTCATCCACGAGTGGCACGAGCTGTCGCCGACACAGCGCGCGAACGCGGCCCCGGCGTATCCCGCGCCGATCGTCGACCACTCGGAGCGCCGCGAGGAGGCCCTCGCCATGTACAAGCGGGCCCGCGGCGAGGACCCGGAGGAGGACTGACTCCCGCCGTCCGAGAGCGTGCCAACAGTTAACAAAGGCGGACAACCGTTAGGTGAAACGGGCGCGACCCGGCCGTATGGTCGACGTCGTCCTCACGAAACAGCGGATCGAGTCCGGAGCGACCGAGCGGCTCGAAGCGTGGGCGCGAGAGATTCGGGATCGAGAGTCCGAGGCGGTTGAAACCCTGCGCAACGAAGGGATGTACTCCGAGGCCGCGTTCGTCGAGCACGCCGACGACGGGGACTACCTCGTTTACTATATGAAAGCCGAGGACATCGACGCGGTCTACGAGGCGTACGAAGAGTCGTCCCACGACATCGACGAGGAGCACGAGCGCGTGCTGAGCGAGGTCCTCGAAACCGGCGAGAACGTCGGCGAGTACGACCTCCTCTATCACCTCGAAAACCCCGGCCGCTAACGCCCGGGAACCGGTTCCGCCGCGCGGTCACTCGGTCGTCGCCTCACAGACCGCGCTCACCAGCTCGTTCACCGGGAAGGACTCGTCGTAGTCGAACGACGCGAACACCGCGTCGTATCGGTTCGACGGGAAGAGGAACACCACCAGGTCGTCGAAGAACAGCGTCTGCGCAGCGTACCGACTCTTCCCCACGAGGCGCTTGAAGTCGTCGCCCGTGATCTGGTTCGACATCACCAGCTGGTACGCCTCGTCGAGGTCGGCGTCCGAGTAGCGGTCCTCCACGTCCTCGCGGACGTGTTCGACCTCGAACGACACGCTCCGGAGATCGGCGACGACCCGGGGCGCGGGCCCGTCGAACGCGAGGATCGCGTCGGCGATCGGTGACATGTCGCTTTCATTCATTCCGCGGGCTCATAAATCACCGCGACAGACTCCGCCAG
>NZ_NEDJ01000064.1 GCF_002114285.1 Halorubrum ezzemoulense DSM 17463 | reverse complement strand
CCCTATAACTGCCCGCCCCTTCGGGGTTGCCTTCGGCAATCGCCTGCGGCGACGAACACTTATAGGGGTGGATGTGCGATGCTCGGTGCCTGCCCTCCGGCGTTCGTTGGCTGGAGGCGTTCTCGTCGGGCAGTCCGCCCCAAGGGGCGGACGGAGGCGGACTGCCCTCCAACGAGGGGAGCCGTCCCAGCAATCATATGACTAGTGATACAGACACGAGCGCATACCCCCGTCTTTAGGCGGGGGTTAAGCGGACAATACCCTACACCACCATCGACGACGCCACGGCCGGATTTCCAACAGTTCTATCGTCAGTATTAATTCCCTGTTTGACTATAGTATGTAACACGGATGAAGACCACACGGCACGCGACCTACAACCTCAACTACCACATAGTGTGGTTGCCGGAGTACCGTCAATCGGTACTCGTCAACGAGGTCGCTGACCGTGTGCGAGACATCCTCCACGAGATCGCCGACGACAAAGGCGTCGAAATTCTTGACCTCACCGTCCAGCCCGACCACGTTCACCTATTCGTCAGTAGTCCGCCCAAGAACGAACCGGCGCTACTCGCCAATTGGTTCAAGGGTATCTCCTCCCGCAAGTACAACCACCGATACGCGGACCATAACGGCGAGAAAATCGGATGGGCGAGAGGCTACTACGCAGGGACTGCCGGGCACGTTTCGAGTGAGACTGTCGAGAACTACATCCAGCAACACAAGGAAGGCGATTCGTGACCGAACTCACGAAGACGCTGGAACTCAAACTTGTGGACCCGAACGCCCACAAGCGGCGGAAACTTCGAGAGACGCGAGAAGCGTACCAGCGCGCTCTCCAAGACGCCTTCGACGCCCGATGTACCACGCAGACTGAAGCGAACGACGTGGTGATCAACTACGACCTGAGCGGGTACGCGAAGAACGCGCTCAAGAAGTACGTCCCGCAACTCACGACGACCTACAACGCGGGTGAACTTCACGACGACCACCCTGTTCGGTTCACCAACGAGGGACTCCGACTTGACCACAAGCCCGAGAACGCTGTCGAGTGGTACGTCAAAATCCCGCACCACGACGATTACCGCCTCTGGATGCCAGCACAACCGAATCCCGAACAGCGGGGCTGGCTCGAAGCGTTGAACGCTGGTGACGCAAAGATGGGCGAGAGTCGGCTGTTCAAGCGGGGCGGAACGTGGTATCTCCACGTCACCGCCACTCGCGACGTGGAGGAACCCTCCGAGGTGTCCGCCGAAGAACGGACGCCCATCGGTGTCGACATTGGGGAAGCGTCACTCGTCACGGTGTGTCACCGCGATGACCACGGTTCTCCGACCGCGCCAGAACTGTGGGCCGACGAGGGCAAAACGGTCCGTCGGCTCCGTAAGACCTACTTCACCGCCAGGCGCCGACTCCAGACGCGCGGAAGCGAACGTATCGCGGAGTCCTTCGGTGACGACCTGTGGAACCAGATCGACGACGTGTTCCACCGGGTCACCCGCGAAGTCGTGGAGTACGCTGAGTCCATCGAGAACCCCGTGCTTGTTCTGGAAGACCTGACATACATCCGGGAGTCGATGGACTACGGCGAGTTCATGAACCGGCGTCTCCACGGATGGGGGTTCGCCAAAATCCACGCACAGATACGGTACAAGGCCGTCGAGAAGGGGATCCCCGTTGAGACGGTGAACCCACGTAACACGTCGAAGGAGTGCCACGCGTGCGGTGAAGTGGGATACCGCCCGCGACAGGCGACGTTCAAGTGTACGAACGACGCTTGCTGGATGGGCGAGTACCAAGCGGACGTGAACGGGGCGATAAATATCGCAGATCGCTACCTCAGTGGAGAGAGCCATTCAAGAGAACACACGGATAGCAATGACTCGGCTGAGGATGGGGGGCGTTTGACCGCCCCACAAGACACCCAAGCCGATGCTGAAACCCAGCAGGAGACGCTTGGGACGTATGCGTCTTGAAACCAGAGGGCTACACTCGGCCTGAAATCCCGTGGTGGGATTCCCGCGTCTTCAGGCGCGGGAGGAGGTCAAGAAGATGTCACCCAAGAGGATCTCGATAACGAATTAAACGAGTTCAGCGTCGCGCTTGAGTCCAGCGAAAGCTTCGCACACAGAGGGCCTTGGTTTGAAACTAACGACGAGATCCATCTTCAACACACTATCGAAACGATCGATGCCCCACAATTCTCCTCAAAAGGACCGCTAACTATTGCTCATATCTCATCAAATATGCGCAGTGAAGGCTACTTGGACAGCGTCCACCCGGAGAAAATCGGCGAGGATATCAGTTCCACCCTCTCTGCGATCGCCGACCCTGCCAACAACCATCTCCAGTTCTAGTTAACCGCCAGTTGTCCTCTCAAGATATAGGCCACCAGACCTAGCCAATCACTCGCGCCACCGTATTTTCTAGCTCCCGTTGGGAGTGGAGGAGATTTCAAAAATGAGCGAGCCACAAGCGACAGCGCAGCCATCAACCGGCGACGAAACTGACCGCGTTGGAACACCCAACCTCACGAACACCCACCAAGTGGACAGCGACGTCCGCCCGATGGAACCCGGCGAGGAACCATCCGATACCTTCCGCGCCGTCTATACGGCGCTGGACGAGGACCTCGAAGTCGAGATCGTCAAGCGTGTTCCGGCGAGCCAGAGTCCCCACCAGTTCGGCCACGCAGTCATCTCTCGCCCCGAGTGGGACGAGACGAAGACGGCGCTGTTCCAGAACGTGCGCGTCGACGTCCTCGACGGTAGCGAGGGGGACGGCTTCGATGCCTAGCTGGCCCCACTGTCCAAACGGTTGTGGCCCACTCGAAGCGTCCGGCAACTGTCCAGACTGTAACCACACCCGCGAAGCGCCCGTTACTCAAAACGGCGAGATCACCTTCACCACCAACTAACGATGAGCGAAACTCCAAGCTTCGAACCGACGTACCGTGTCGCCGACGATCGCGCCAGCGACCCAGCAGCGTTCGCGACCGGACCAGACAGCGAACCGTCCGTGGATCAGCACGCCCGCAACGACGGGTGGGGGGACACCCGATGAGCCCGCTGTATGGGTACACGGCCTCGGCGTGTCTGTTCTTCCTCGCAGCCGTCCTCACCTGTTCGATGTTCCTATCGATGGCCGGGTGAAAGCGGTCCAGAACTCACGAGGAGAGAGGAAAAGACGAAGAGAGCGAACAACTGTTTGTAGCCCCCGAAGGGGCTGGGGGGGCGCGAAGATGGAGCGACACACCGAGGTGCGGTCCGTCCGAGCGTCCACGACCGGGGAGAGGCAGGCTGCTTCGCGGCAGTTTGTGTTCCTCGGTCGAGTTGAAGGGATACACAGAACAACAGCGCGACGTCGTCGACTCGTCGAGAGCGTCGGCGTGAACAAGCTGGCTTCGAGAGCCCAGTCCACCTGCGCGAACCGGGGGAGTTTGTATTCCTCGAATTGGGTGGAGGGACTCTTGGAGGCGATACAGTCGGGTCGGCCGATGTTCCTGTC
The DNA here is from genome assembly GCF_002114285.1 of Halorubrum ezzemoulense DSM 17463. Lineage (GTDB taxonomy): Archaea > Halobacteriota > Halobacteria > Halobacteriales > Haloferacaceae > Halorubrum > Halorubrum ezzemoulense. The sequence continues at coordinate 14,934 of NZ_NEDJ01000064.1, read as the reverse complement.
GATGTCCCTTCATGCGATTTCGAACCCGCAACTTACGTGAATTCCAATGTCCGCAACTTCCGACACTCAGACCGGTAGTACCGATTCCGAACTCAACGTGCTCGTGGCCGCGCTCGGCCTGACTGCGAACAATCGCTACGTGAAGGATCTGGGCGCACTCGCCGACAAGGCTGAGTCCGCCATCCAGTCGATCGCTGGGATGAACGGGCGGCGCGTCGACAACGTCGTCCTTCGTGGCAACTACGCGCTGGAACAGGAGCTCGAAGAGCGCATGGACGAGGACGCGCTCCCGGATGTCCAGTACGAATCCATCGACTTCCGGATGCTGCTCGACGACGAGCCTGAGACGTACGACAACGGCTCCAAGGAGATCAGCGGCGTTCGGCTCACCGCTGAGGAGAAGGCCGAGAACAACGACGGAGACGTCGCCGAGTTCGGCGACGATGCGTCGATGGCGGCGATCGTGGCGGCGTCTGACCCGGACCAGGAGACCGTCGACGAGATGATCGAGGCGCTGGACACCGTCGACGACGACTTCGATGCCGACGAGGACGAGTTCGTCATCCACGAGTGGCGCGAGGTCGAGTACGAAGACGGTTCCACCGGGATAGAGGCCTTCAGCGACTTCGACCTGCGGATTCGGGAACACCGGGACGCGATCCCGATGGGCGAGGTCGAAGATGCGACCGACGACGACTTCGACCCGGAGCGGACCGTCCTGACTCAGCAGCGGATCAATCGCGCGAAGGCGAAAGCCAAGGCGAAGACGGACGAGCGGCTCTACAACGAGTGGCACGACACGGTCACCGTCGATGCGGCGGTCTTCCTCCACGACGGCTCGGACCGCGGCATGGCGGCTCTGGAGAACGCCCGTGGCCAGAATGACTGGGCGAAGTACCCGTCGCAGTGCGAGGGCACCGTTCTCGAACTGTCGGCCAACCAGGACGACGACGCGATCGTCGACTGGGAACGCTACCTGCTTGAGACCGGGGACCTCGACGCCGATGAGCTGACCGACGAACAGGTCGAGATGCTCCAGGAGCTCCACACCGACGAGGATCTCGACTACATGGGCGTCGACGTCGAGACGGCAAGCACGGAGAGCCCGGAGCAGCAGCCGGGCGCGGGCAACGGCGTCCAGCCGGCCAGCGCCGACTGAGGCGAGACACTTCCCCGCTTCGGCCCTCCACGGCTCGTGGATCACTCCGGCTTCGGTGTGGGCTCGTTTTTCATACACCCGACTCCAATACGTCCAGCAAGCCGATTTTCCAACTGCTGGAGCAGACAGCCACCGAGCGCGCACCACGAAGCAACCGCGAGCCGGTCTCAGAACACCCTACGCACGGAGATCTGGCGACGACAGAAACAATCAAGCGGAAGCACCTATACACAACATCCAATGGATATGTGCCCAGACTGCCGAGCAGGAAAGCGGTTCCTAACCCGAACACAAACGCGGGAACACCTGCTCAACCCAGAGTGGCAGATCGAATGCGAGCGATGCGGCTTCACGACGATCGAACAGACGCGACTCCCCGGACGCAGGAAGCCCGGCTACGGGCGGGCCGACATAGGACGGCACAGCAGCGGCGAGAAGCGATCGTAGCTCGCAACAGGCCAGACCCAACCCGGATGCGTCGAACGACGAGCAGCCGCCAGCACGTCGCTACGTTCGCGGCCTCACGGCCAGCGGGATCAGAGTGGGGCAGACAGCAATCGGAGAAGGGGCCGGTGGCACCGACCACAGCGATCAGTCGGGTGCCGACGGCTGCCAACAGAGGCTGGGTGCCGAACCCCGCCAGCGAGTCAATTCCAGTACCAGAGCAAAAGTCAGGTGCCCTGTCCAACCAGCTGGGCGGGACAGGACACGCCACCATCTGGAGGTCCGTTCGACGTCGAGGTGTCCGGTGCCGAGTCCTCCCACCCAGTAACAGTCGGGTGCCGAACCATGCCCGGTGCCGGCGGCTACCAGCGACCCGGCTTAGTCGCACGTAGTCCGATGTGGGCTATCGACATACCTCGGCCAACCCGGTCCCGGAGTAGGCTACTCCGCCGTTACCGACCAGCCAGCTCCTTACAGTTGGGGTAGCCCGGTGCCCCAACAGACCGCAGTTCCCGGTGCCCAAACAGACCGTAGTTCCGGTGCCCCAGCAGGCCACTATGTCCGGTGCCCCAACAGACCGCAGTTCCGGTGCCCCTCGCTATCCGGTGCCGAAACAGGCTGACCAGCCACCAGCGAAGAGAGCCAGATAGCGTTCTTGTGGCAATAGCCCGACAGCTGAAACCACTCAGGATTCAATGGCTGGTACCCCCAACAGCCAGCTGGTCCGGTGCCCTTTGCTGCCCGTAGGTCCGGTGCCCTCAATAACCGTCGGATCTGATGGCAATTTACTATCAGTAATTAAGTGGATAATTGGCTCTGTTGAAATCCTTAGACGGTAATATATTCTGTTCCGGTCTCGATTTATGCTCCGACTTCATCAGCGAGAGCTTGGAGATCGGCCTTCCGAAAAGTGGAGCCGCTAGCCGACTCTAGCGACTCTGCAATGTCCACCTGTACTCGGATCAGTCGGCGCATCTGCGATGTTGATGATCGCCCAGCCTCACCGACGTCGACTCCGAGTGCCTCACACACCGCTTGGAGTTCCTCTTTTGTGAACGAGGCCTTGACCTCCCGCTCGAAGCGACCAGTTGCTACTCGAATCGCGTTGCGTAGTTCCTGGACGGTGGGACTCATGGTTTCCTTCTCTCCCCTTATGTCCCTCAAACTTCCTACTCAGTTGCGGTGAGACCTTCTAGGAATCCCGACTTGCTACACCTGTCCATTCCTGAATACAGTTTCTGATTCTCTCACACGGTTGCTGATAAAATGCGAGGAGGTGAAGGTGTTGTCTGGGCGGAGTGTCCCAATCGCGATACAATCATGGATCCGATACAAAACAAGCCAGAGTAAGGGACGAATTTCTGCCATCTGCTGTCAGTAGACGCTCAGATAGTAGCGTTGTAGTAGACAGCGATGTTCCGAGTGTCTGGTACCCTCAGTCTTCGAGTTCGTTGAGCGGGCTCTCACGTACCGTCCCAAACTCCCGTTGATGCCGAAGGGATTTCTCTTCCAGTTGGATCAAGAACTTTTTCGCAGCCAGTACTGCCTCATTGACTTCAGACTTCGCACACGTGAAGTACACTTCTCCTAAGACGTAATTTGGCTTTGCCGTCTGATAGCTATATGTCTCCCACTCGTAGTCCGACAGGACTCCAGAGGCTTCCGAAACAATCCAGTTCGCAACCACATGCGATCGCATCTTTTCCTCGTCTTCAAGAGCATCTGGATAATTCCGATCCAAGTTGTAGTCAAGAGGTGCTGGGAGGTATCCGATAACAATTTCTACCGTCTCGTCGCCGAGATCGACGAGTAGAATCTTCGCATCATTACTCTGGAAAAGGTTAGAGACTGTATATTCAGCATCTGCGTCTTCTTCGATAACAGGGGCTGAGTGATCTCGCATCAGTCTTCATCCTCCGTTATCTCGATATCGGTGAGTACAGCGACTGGCGGCCGAGCCAACTCCGCTGCCCCCTCTCGTTCCGCCCGAATTGTCTCGGGTGAAACCTCCTCACCATTGAACACAGAGAGCGCGTCAGCAAACGCGTCAACCGACGTCGTATCGTCGAAAAACAGGTGTTCCAAGGCCTCGATCGACACTCGGTCACTATCACCGCGTTTGAGCGCGGCAAGCCGATCTTCAGGCGGTAAGAAGGGCTCTGTCGTGATTGAGAGATTCACTTGTGCGTGACGCTGGTGGGCAGCCTCTGCTTGTTTAATCGCACTCACAAGCCGGTGTTTTGGATCATCACCTGTAAGCTGAAGTGTCGTATAGAGCGCAGCGTGTGCGTATTGTGCTGGGGCTCGAATCGAGCGCTTAGCTTCTTCTCCACCGGTCATGACGGCCTCGAGTTCGTCATCATCAAGGTAGAGATAGAGATACATGAGATCGACTAGTGTGTCCGGCAGTCGGGTCGAAACTGCCTCAAGAACACGCTCTCGCTGAGTGTCTGCGTCTGGATGCTCTCCGGTGAGTATCTCACGTTCGTTGTCCGTAAGCAGTCCAGATGGGTGGTTATCCGACATTACTTGTCACCTGACGTGGTTGTGGAGGCAACTTCCGAGAGCGAGAGTGCTTGGTCTCGCTGGTACTCTGTGAGCCTATCCAGGAGTTCCGCGTGTGACCAGTCCCAATCTGTCGGACCAAACAACACCGTTCCAAGGAGAGTGTTATTGACATACTGCATCCGGAATACATCGACGAGTTTTGGCTTATCAGCCATTTCAAACAGTTCTTCACTCGATATATCCAGTCCAATGTAGATCCCAGTACGCCATTCTCGGAACGTTTCACTCTCCTCGTACTGCCTCTCAAAATGCCAAGAGGACTCCGTCTCTGCGTCGTACTCGTCGATGAACGCAGCGTACTCTTGGGACATCGTCTCTGCCGCTATCGTGACCTCATCCGACGAGACTCCAACACACGCTGATGACCCCGCAACCCAGAGTGGTTCTTCCGGTTCGTTCCCCGCCCAGAAACCATTGTACGCTACTTGATTGCGCGGGGTGGAGCCTTCACCCGGTGACTGTATGGCGTCGAACGCACCAGCTGCGTCGGTTCCCGACAACGGAGTAAATGGCTCTGGAAGCTGGGCTTCTGCGATAAGCGCCTCTTTTGGGCGGAGTGCTTCCGATGTGGTATCGCCAGAGGATACGGCTGTCATGAACGGCCCCGTCGCCAGTCCAGCTAAGTATGATCGTCGAGAGACGCTACTATCTGTTTTCTCATCGCTCCCTTCAGGGTGAGTATCTGGTGTTGTCATTGGTGTCGTGGTCTGGTAGTATTTGGAGACACGGAGTCAGTCAGCGTGTCCCTCGCTGGCGGCAACTAGCTGGTGTATCGGTTTGGGAGAGATCGAATGTGGTTCAGGAAGAAGAGAACTTGAGGTGGACCCGGTTTCGCCAGTCCCGTCAGCATCTACGGCGCTATTCTCTTGTCTGTGTTCTCGGTGACTCGTCGTTATCTCCTGCCGGCTCGCTTCTAACAACGGCTTTACAGCAGGTCCTGTCTGTGATGACTCGGCCACAATCCAGATCGCGCCAAGTGGTGTTACCTGAAACAGTATTGCGGTCTCTTCAGATTCCGTGTCGACGTTCGTCACGATCAGGCTGTGGGAGTGTACTGATCGTTGTTCACTATCGGGTGTCGCTGTTGTGATCGTATCTACAAGCGCTTCTCTGCCAAACGTATAGATCGACTGCCAGTCTGTCTGAGTGACTTGCTGGATCGGGATGAACAGCGAGAGTACTGTAGCTGAAAGAATGCCTTCTAATCCCTCTGCGTCTGTCTCTCCCCACGCAAGTCCCCCTTCTACCGCATCAAAACGCGAGCCGACGCACGTATTCATGAACTCATCAAGACACGATAATAGTCCACTCTGTGCGAGGACTGCTGGCGCAACTCCGGCGTCTTGAGTTTCAGAAAACCAGTTGCTATGGCCACTATACCCGAGTTCTTGAAATGGCGTTAGTCCGGTTAACCCTCTCTTGATTGGTTGGCCATGCGATCCAGTCCCGATTGTGTCACGACCCACAGCCGATCACATATACTGTAATGATATATATCTGTGGGATAGCAGTATATGGCAAAAAGTTATTTACTCGGGCTCGAAACTCATCCCATGAGCGATAAAGAATCAATCAATCTTCGGATTGAGAGTGGGCTCAAGAGAGCAGTTGAGCAGATCTCAGAAGAAGTTGAGGGAGATTCTCGCCCTTCTGATCTGAGTCTGACCGCAGCGAATCTGATCAAAATTGGGCTTGGTGGAGAACGAGCTGGTATTGAGCCTGATATCGTCGGAGAATTCTTCGAAATACCGCGCCTCTTTGCCAGTATCTCATTTGATGGCGAGAAAGTGACAATGGGAACACAATTAGATTCAAAAACAATTGCTGGACTACAGAACGAGTTCAACCCAAAAAAACACACTGCAGCAAGAGAGGCGCTCCAACTCGGTGTTATTATCGTCGACCCTGGCGAGAAATCGATCGTGGGTCCACTTGGTGGCCCCCGCCCGTTTGTAGAGATAGATATTGATAACCACGTTGAAGGTGACGATGCGCAGGAAGCCCTGCGTTACATTACAGAACGTTTGATCTAAAATGGAATTTGAAAACTCAATCCCGCTCCCGCTCGGATCAAAACTTTCGCAGAATACGGTATTGGCGAATTCGATGGTCCAACTTGAGGGGGAAAATATTGAGGTTGAGGCTGAGACAGACAGCGGTTGGCCCACTATCATCACGCTGGAAAGTGATGGACACCCAGCAGGGATCGCTGTTGATTACCTTGGTATGTGGCATGGGCGCAACGTCGGAATGGAAGAAGTCGATCTCTTACTAATCTACGAGAATGGTGAGTGGAGATGGCGGGCAATTGTGGCTTTCAGCACTGAGCAAGACGCAATTGAACGTGGACAGTACGAGGCAGATGGGTATAATGGGTACAAACTCGTTCCATGGAACACCGACGATCGTTTCGATCAAATGGAAGAATTGCTTGATGAGGACATCACGCCGATAGTATACGACCAGGATTATCCTACGAATGCTGCTCACGTGATGCAGAAAGCAGATAGCATCCACACTCTGAATCGAATATTAGGTATAGGACAGCTGAAGACACTCACAAAACGACGAAAGCAGCTCTTTACTAAGATCGTCCCACGATCGGTTCGATGGGAAAACAAAGAGAACAGTCTCCAAGAGTTGGCACGAGATGTCGTAGATAACCGTCGGGATACACCCCAACCTGCGGATGAGCCCTATCAGGAAGGCGACGATGTCCAAGTCAATCTAGGATCTGCTGATCCTAACAATCCTTATGATGGGGAGACTGGAAAAGTTATTAACGTGTTACAGGAAGGTTTCGATGGAGAAGCTGAACATGAGGTAGACGCCTACTCATATAAGATCGAAATCGCTGGTGAAGTTCCCATCACTTGGTTCAGACATCGGGAATTAGTACCGACATGAGTTAATCAATCTCCGGATGTAGTAAAATTCTGGTTACATCGGATGAGGAGTAGAGCCTCGCTAAGAACGAATTATAAGTAGACATCTGGTTGTCGAGAGTCAGTGGATTCGGTTCAAATACTCGAATTGAACCGCTACATCCCTTATTAAATATTGAATGACCGCTGAACACCAGCCACACATTCTCCGGTAGAGATACTCTGAGATGAGACAAACCCCATTATTGGCGGCTCATTAAGTACTAAAGCCCCCACCGGTGCATTGTCCACTGTACGATGTATCTGAATGATGACTTACTGGATGCTAAACCCGTTAGGTCTGGAATGTGATGTAGAACGACCCTCCTCGAAGTTTTTCGAGAACGGTAGCTGAGTCGCTCTCGATGCCCACGAAGTCAGCGACGTTCTCGATGTCAAATATCTGTAGTTGATTGTGTTCGTCCTCATTTTCACGCCAATCTGTGGGAAATCCGACCAGGCGGACGAGATAGCTGTGTTCCGCGTCGCCATCTGTGATATCGGGACCACCGCCCGTCGGACCAGAACGAAGTGCCATCCGCAACTCATTACCGGTTAATTTGATCCGGCCGTTGTGGATACGCCCGCTGTCGACGGCCTTTACTTCGACACGTCGCATCCACGGGGACTGCCAACTCGCTAGCTCCGTGTCAACTGGCATCATGGCGAACGGGTCGATGAGGTCGAATCCCGGCCCTCGCTCCGCGGAGGTGTCGAACAGCGCGTGGAATGCAGCTTTCGTCTCAGGCGTTGCCTCAAGTTCGCTGGCGCCGAGCAGTGCTACTAGATCTTCACTACTCTGGGCTCCGCCGGCGACAGAATCTGGAAGTGAGCTAGCGACATCTTCGATCCCGTTGAGACGCCAGTTTTCGTCTGCCCGCCACTCTCGAACTACGTCGAAGATCCGTTTGCGAACTGTCTGAGGGGCGTCGCGAAACCGCCTCCAAGCTCGGTCCAGACAAATTAGTTCGCCCTCGCGGCCACGGGCGTCGATCTCTGCGTTCACGTGGGAGTAGCCATCTCCGGATGACTCGCCGATATCCGGAGAACCACCTTCGGTTACTGCGGCGGCTGCTTCGAACTCTGTCGTGATCTGTTCCATCCCGTCGTCATTGCTTGTGATCCAGTCCGTGGTGAGGTCACTCCGGTTCGCACTGGTCCCCGTTGTCGACTCGCTATCTCTCTGTTCGTAGGTCGCGAGTACGCTAGCAACACGCTCTTCTGCGGCCTCGTAATCTGAGACTGCGTCGACTAGAGCGCTAAGGAAGTCGTCAATATCCGGCTCGTTGTAGACGATATCCGATTCTTGGAGCGCAACCCGCTCCGCCTCAACCCATTCTGTGACGGCGTCGACGAACTGCTCGGTTGCCGGAGGCTCCAGTGTCACGTACGGAATATCGCCGAGACGAAGGTTCCGAAGCGACGGATTGAGATCGCTGTCGCCTCGAACGATCGCAGCGACGCGACGGCGCGGCCCAGGTATCCGAGAGGATGTCGCTGTCTCGCGGACCGCGCGCTCGATACCTTCCTCACCTTCGTCTTCGTGGTCAGCCAGTGCATCCCAGAACCGTCGGAGGCGGTGGACTGCCGTCACATACGACTCGACCGATTGGGAGGACCGCGATTGCGGCCACTCATCAAGCTCCACCCACTGGTGGCCGACATCGACAAGATCGTCGATGTTGAGAACCTCATCGCGTGCAAGCTGATACGCGATTCGGAGCCTTGTCTCATGGGTATTAGTCGCTGCTGCCACGAGACACATTGCTGCGATATCTCTCTCAAGGCCACATTCCGTTGTCAGTTTCTCGCTCCATGCTTGTAGGAGCGGATTGCCGTCAGCAAATTCCTCACGCTCGGTCGCAGACCGTGCCGCCGTTAATGTCTCCCGGGGCTCGACGTCGAATTCGTCGGGTGTAGGGAGCGACACGTCCGACCAGTGCGTGGAGACAAGTCCGTTGAGAGTCTGGAAGACCTCCTCGAGACGACGTGTTCGAAGTTCGGTTACCTCTCGACGGATGTTTTTGAGTGCGTCGTTGTACTCGTCTTCGAGGGCAGATTCGTTCTTGAACAAGACGTTCTCGAAGGTGTCTCGCAGGTCGAACTGCTCGATCACTTGGACGAGTCCGTCGGCGGCGAGATACGGCGGTATTGCTTCATCGTCTGTCTGATACCGATCGACCGAATCCCGGAACAGCGCGATGTGAGGTGACGCACTTCCCTCACCTGGCTTCCACTCCGCTGAGTTCCGTCGTACATCATCGTTCTCACTTCGCTCAACGATGCCGATCGGATTCTCGAATACCGCTGAAAGATCGTCGTGAACCGACTGAAGATTCGGTGCCGTCGCGTTCTCCAGATAGCCTGCCAGCAGGTACTCCTGTCGATCACGGAGTTTCGATCGCAAATCGTCGAGCCGGTTACTGCCGGATTCCACGTTCGCACCGTGAATCGGTCGTGGCGACGGTGGTTTCGTCTCGGTCACGATGCCGAAGTCCACGGCATCAGACTCGTCACCCAGCATGTATGCGAGTTCGGTCTCGTCGGCCGGTCGCTCGACAAACCGACGGCCGTCGTTCACTAGCCGCTCACGAGAGTATTTCGACAGTGGTTGTGTGAAAACGACCGTCTCGGAATTTTCGTCTGGGTGGTGGTCACGTCCAATACGGAGCGCTTTCGGTGTACTGCCTTCGGTGACGGGGAGAGACGTGCCGAGATGATGAAGATCACGCCGGATCCAGCGTCGCTTTGGTTCCCGATCATCGAGTTCCCGGGAGAGTGCGTCGTCAGCAACGAGACGACGCAGTAGTGCGTCGGTAGGTACCGATAGCGCCTGGGTGGCCCAACTCGCTTTGACAGTAAACGTCTGGCCTGGAGCCCCGATGCTAACCTTCTCATCGAATTGCGAGAGGAACCACTTGAGGCGTCTGGCCGCCATTGGGGGAGTCAATGTATCGAGCTGTTGGATACCCAAAGATCGGAGTGCGTCCGGGACATCGACGACATCTGATTTCCCCTCATCCCAATCGGTCGCGTCCGTCAACCGTTCCTCTAGTTCCCCAACATGGACCCGGGGCAGGTACTGAATAGCCCCTCGTAGATAGTCGTCGTCGTGAAGCAGTAGTTCCCGTGCCGAAAGCTGGTCGCCATCTTGGATGGTGAGCCTGTCGTCGCCTGGTTCCTCTTCGAACATACCCTCAGCAGGCCACAGTTGCTCGCGGGCAAGTTGTACAAGCCCGAGAGACGGAATTCTGCTATCGTCGCTGGCGGTGCTGAAGGAGTGCCACCTGCTACAAAGCCAGGCGACTTCGGCGACACCGTCGGAAAGCTCCGGCCACATGAGAAGGATGGCATCACGGTAGTCACGACCAGAGACCGACTCGGATTCCGGAAGGTCCGGGAGGTACCACCACATCGGGAGCAGCGCTGCACCGGGGTAGTCCCCCACAAGAGTGTCCACATCCGGATCCAGCCAGTGGTTCCCACAGCCAGTCGAATGAGAGGCGCTGAACGCCGGGTTATTGTCGGACTGCCAGACCGTGTCTCGATACGCTTCGACGAGGTCTTTCGGCGGGCTGAAATCCGACCCTTCCGGAAGCGCACCACTTGCGAGGTTCTGTGCGTCAGAGACAGTGAGTGTGCCCGCCTCGGAATCACGTTCCCCTCGCGTCGGGAGTGTCCACCGCCACTCGATACGTGGTCCGACTTGTACGCCTAGGTGAATCAGGGCGTCGAGTCGCCGGATACGGTCGAGCTCGTCTGAGCCAACATTGTCACCGAAGACTTCGGTCCAGTAGTCGTCGTCAGGCGGAGCGATTTCGCGGGTGCCGCTAGGTGTTGCGTCGGAAGCGAGCCGGACCGCAGCTGCCCATCGACGGAAGGAATCCGCTCGCGTATCCTCAGTGCTATTCTGGCCGCTAAAGCGGTCGAATTCCGGCTCAGCGGCTTCGAGTGTGTCGGCGGCCGTATTGAACTCCACTGCCCACTCGATCCCAAACGATAGCTCTTCAGCTGGGCGCGTCTCGATCCGTTCCTGATCCGATGGCTCGGTGGAAGTCACTTCGTTGGCTAACGAGTCGGATCTGGAGACCGGGAGTTGTACCCGCTGGACGTAACGCTGTTCCAAATAGTCGTCGTAATTTGGGGGAAGTGAACCGGTCTTTCCGCCCTTCAGAGTTTCCTGTAGCTCGCCGAACTGGTGATGTCGGTGGGGCTGCGGGTTGAGCCAGTCGGCAATCTGACTCTGGGTCACCGTTCTGTACAGGTCGACGATGTATCCAATCACGTCGGGATCGGACGTTACATCCCCCGAGTATCCGCCGGCCTCAGCGGCAACTCGGCGGTAGAACTCTGCGGGACTATCGAGGTTCCGCGTTCCCCACTCCCTGTTGAAACTCTCTAGCGGCCCGGTCCAGTCCGATCTGAACGGGACAACGAACACAGGCAGATCGTCCGGCGGCGTCGGAAGGTCAGAAATGATCGACCGCGCCGTGTTCCCACCAGTCCGTCGAAAGACGATGCGCTCGCTCCGTTTCGTTCCCCCGCCCTCACCGCCGTCATGTCTCGATCGTGCTCTGACAAGGTGAGTAATCGCTGGCGAATCATCGTCGTCGTGGTCTCGGTGTGCCTCAGCGGGCAATAGTGGAACCCGTGTGTCACCCAACTGTGTTGCCGACCGCTTTGCATCTGTCCCGCTCTTGATGTCGAGTTCCTCGCCATCCGAGGCTGATTGGAGGACACTACAGATGGACTCGAAGTACTCTGTCGCGTGGCGGACCTCATCGACTGGAACTGCCCAGTCGATTGTGCCCTCCGTATGGCTACTTACACCCCAGTACTCGCTGAGGATGTCAATACAGCCCCGACGCCCTTCATCATCGTCGAACAGGCGGTCGAGAACGTCAGTGAGTCCGATACGAGCGGCACACTGTCGGAACGCCAAACCAGACTCACTTTCGGAACCGAAAACAGCAGTCCGCCACCTCTTGCCGGATTCGATGACGCTGCGTCCGGGGACTGGTGCCGCCGGTGCGTCACGTCGGAGCGGCTCGAAAGCATGGAGACGTTCTGGGTCACACAGCACCGCAGTCGGTCGTTGTGGCTCGCCAGCGTCGCTCGGGACGATCGGCTCCTCACGGAGTTGTCCAAGCGTGTCTTCCACAGCGGTTGCAACAATCTCCGATGTATCAGACTTTTCTGCTGCGTCGAGTGGTGTAACCAGCCACGGCATCCACTGGTTAAACGTATCCATCTCAGCCGAGTCCGTCGCTGACTCGCCGGTCGCGAGGTCAGCTGCTGCGGTTGCGACGAGTCGCGGTAGTTTGTCGAGTATCCGCCGGTTCTGTTCATCCGCTGTGAGTGATTGGCGGTCAAACCCAACCCGGAACGGCGCATGGATGGCGAAGGGGAACGGCGTTTCGACCTCCTCGATCGGGTAGTACAGATAGAGTGGCTTCGATTTGGGTCTCCAACCGTCTTTTGTTGTCGGTTTTTCAAACAGGAGATGGACATCGTCGGGGTTCGACTCCGCCTCCTGGTTTTCAGTGATGTCGTCGTACGTTCCGGTGTACTGCCAAAACGTCCGAACGTGTGAGTCGGAATCGTCGTTCTGCGAGTCATCAACCGTGTAAGTTACCTTTCGGCGACTGACTGTAGGTGCGTTCGAGAGTGGGTTGGAATCTCCTTGGTCAACCGTTATCTGTCGGTGGTTTTCCATCTGCAAAATTCCATCTGCGTTCCGTGACACTCGGACTAGGTTTAGTTGCTCGATGTGCCCGAGCAGTATCAGCGTCTCCGGAGAGATGTTTGTACATTCCTCCCACAGCGTCTCTTGGCGTTGCTGACTAAACGCCGCTGAATCGCTGTCCGTCGACGATCGGTGGTCCCGGAACGTCGACACTACCTTGTCGTCAGCGTCGGTGAGCATGCCGTCGACACGGTCGAGGAGCGCCCGCCATTCAGTATCGACGTAGTCGAGTTCGACAGCCGTAGTGTACGATCCGCCGTGGACATCTATCCACGAACGTAGGTCCTCACTAAGCGGGCTGTCCATGGTGTGGGCTGCCTCTTTCGTCCCGACGAGTCCCGATCGCAGCGGAGAGGCGTCTTTCTGCGAGGCGTCGGGGAACGGGTACCGGAACAATGAGAGCCGTGGCAGGTCCGAGAGAAGCGCGCTGGGGCTCGGTGGCTCCTGCTCTTCGTTGAGCAATTGACGGCGTATCGTATCTTCAGTGAGATACTCTGGTAATGCGCTAGCACCGATATCTGACGCGAGCGACTGGCAGGCATTGACGAGAGTGTCGTTAGTGGACGGACCGATACGGCTCTTGAACGAATTCTCTCCTAGCAATCTCCCGTACGCCGTGAGCAGCATGCGGGCGGCTCTTGCCCGAGAGAAGTGTGCCGAGAACTGCTCCGAGTCAACCTGCGAGTAGATACTGAACTGCTCGCTCAGCTGGAGTACCGACTTAAGCCCGACACCTTTCTCACCAATAGATCCTCGATCCTGAGCCTTCGCGGATCGCCCAAGGGAGGTAACAGCCCGAAACACCTCTTCGTCATCCAGCCGGAAGGGACTCCCCGTGTTGGCGACCATCAGCGAATCGGGGCCGACAATTACCGAGACACTTCCATTCCCGTCTCCCTCTATGATCGCATCCCGCGCGTTCTGGACGAGCTCCAAGACTGTTCGATCATCATGAGCGGCGGAGACCACCTGGTTCCCATAGCCAAGGTCCGCTTCCTTGCTCCATGCTGTCTTGTTGTTTAACCCGTCGAGTAGCTCTTCGTGTTCTTCGCAACAGAAGTTGGTGAGACGATTAGAGACAGATGCGTATTCAGACATGTGATGTGTTGAGTTGGTTACCTCTCTCGCTTCACATTGTAAGTAGTAACGGTCGGGGTCTGAATACATACGATGAAATCAGAACACATCACCAAACCGTAAACTGGAGAGAATGTCTACTCAGAGAGAACAGCTAATCTCTGAGAATGAATCTGACTGCTAATGCTCAGAAAACTTTTCGTCTAAATCTACAAGTAATTCTAGTGGAGAATTTTTCGCATCTAGGCCTGTGAATGGCTGTCGTGCTGTACGCTCTTTGGGTAACGAATTTGTGTTGTCGTTCATCGCTACGCTCCGATCAGTTGTCGTGGTCGATATACTCGGCTTCCCATTCAGCTCGCGCCTCGATTTCTCTGGTGCCTCGACGAGTGGTGGTATACTCGTTAGTTCGTCGATCTCGCTGACTTTTCTCGACAAGTCCCTTCTCAACGAGCGTATCGAGATTCGGATAGAGGCGGCCGTGGTGGATCTCTTTTTCGTAGTAGTCTTCGAGTTCATCTTTGATCGCGAGCCCGTGGGGGTCATCCAGACCGGCGATTACGTACAACAAATCCCGCTGAAAGCCTGTGAGGTCATACATACTCTGTCTTACGTATTCAAGTTTTGAAATACTACTGATTTTCGAAGTGCTGTTCTAATGATGACTTCTTAGTCAGTATCGAACACAGTAGAGTAGTAGCTCAGGAGACAACGATATCTGAATCGCTCTTATGTAGAACTACGGAAAGCCCCCATAACAAGGCAGTCAATGGTGATATCGACGGATGCGCCTGTGAGATTCAGCGATCTAATGATCCCGAATGTATGAGCGGCCTGTTCCAAGCCTTGCTTGGACAGGCCGCGGAACTTCCGCAGCCACGGTTGAACAAGCGAAAACAGACATTCTGCCTGATTGATGTGGACTCCGTCAGGCGATACGTACCTCTCTTTGTGGACGACCGTTCGGTGATCCCGATCCATCTCGCGGTACGCTTGGAGTCCATCTGTCCAGACCT
>NZ_NEDJ01000063.1 GCF_002114285.1 Halorubrum ezzemoulense DSM 17463 | reverse complement strand
CCACCACTGCTGTCATCGTCCTCCTCATCAGTGGTCGAAGATTCGGCGACTGCGAACGGCGAGAGACCGCTACTGGTTGCCGTCAGCCTAACGTCACCATTGGTCGGAGTTGCGTCGGTATCAAGCTGTTTCCACGCGCCATCAACGTAGTGTAGCAGCACGGCGTTTTCTGTAGCGATTCCTACCTCGTCGAGCCGAGACTGACTGATCGTTACTGTGACCTCTGTGTCTTCACTCACACTGGAATCACCACTAATGTCAAGATATGTCGCAACAGAATTATTGGGGATTGGTGCTCCTCCAGTGGGTGAAGACGACTCAGTGACCGACACGTTCTTTACACCAGAATCAGACGGCAGGCGAACACTCACGTTGCGGACGTTACCGTCTCCTGTAAGCTGAACATTAGTACGCCCGTCATCAACAGAGTTGCTTCCGCTGCTGATCCCATCAATGACCTCAAAGTCGACTCGATTTGAGGACATCCGCGTTGGGTCTCCTTCAACCATTGCAACGTGAACAGCGACGTACTCACCCGGGGCAAAGTTCTCAAGTGTGTCGACAGTTAGGGTAGTATCGCTCCCTGCTTGTTTCGAGGTTACAGAGGCATTTATTCGTGAATCGCCCACAGAATCGGTCTGCGGTTCGCTAAATTCACCCTCATTCGCAAGGAACGTGATGACGTCAGGAAGTGCGTAGACGCCCGATCGTTTGTTTGAGGTTAGAGTGCGGCCAAATGCTGACACATCATCTTTCGTCCGCTGAACACCATTAACCTCGTCAATTGAGTGTTCGATTTCGAATTCATCTGGTGTCGTATCAGCGTCGATGTCACTAGGGGCTACAAGAGTTAGGTCTTCGCTGGCTACTTGTGATTCATTCCAAATTGCGACAGCATGCTCGATGTCACTGCTTCCTAAGTTAGCGTTAACATCGAATGTCACACTATCGCCCGCCGCATATGTTTCGCTGGCACGTTGGACACTCAGCGTAGATGCCGTCTCTTGGACAATCGCAGAGTCAACGCCAACAACGCTCACGTTACCCGGAACAGTAATGTCACCGTTGTTGTCGACGTTGAGTCCTTGGCCGCTGTTCGTAACTACTGCCATGTAGAGATACGACCCTGGCTCAGCGTTGTTGATTGTGAAGTCGGCCCCGCCGTTCGTTACCTGCTGGGAGCTAACATTGTCAAACGTGACATCGTCGCTATCTGCGTTGTCACGAATGAACTGACGGAGGGTATCAATATTAGTCGTGGATGGGACTTGTGTGTCTGTGGACTCAATCCTCGCAGAAATGAGATGAACCTGTTCGTTGTCAAGGTTATCACCGGGATCAAAGCCCAAGTCGATTGTGGCAGCATTCTCATGTACAACCAACCGGTTAATCCCTAGGTCGGCGTTAACACCTGGGGGAAGGTTGTCAAGGCGTGCGCCGGTGTCCATATTTTCCACCGCTGTTGCAATAGCATTGTTTTGGCTTCGATCTACACGAAGCGTGAATGGTGCAGAATTCCAAACATCAACACTCTGCGTTACGTTGATAAAATCGCCGGACTGTTCAACCGGTTGACCGGTAGTGGGCGGATCATCTATTGCTTGGGGGGCTGGACCGACTGCTCCAGCAGCTCCTGCCACTGGGGACATGAGCATAACAGCAGTAATAACGCCCACAAACAACTTGTTGAGTGGCATACTAGTTCAGGTGTCACGCGGGGACATATTAATTTCTTTGGAGAGGAGTACCTCACCGTGGAACAGAGGTCGCACGATGCCGAAAGATTCAGTACCCCGATGGATCTGAATTGAATTATGTCACGGGTTTTGTTCGTTGCCCTCCTTGTTGCTTTAGCGAGCCTCTTTGGCGCAACAGCAGTCGTACAAGCGAACGGCTCAGATGTCATAACGGTTGAAAACGGAGAAGTTGATGTGCCGGACCGGTCCGTAGAGGTTGGACCATTCGGATCATACAACGTGTCATCGGTTGCCCCGATTAAGCCAGGTGAACAGATTGAAATTTCTGTTTCAAAGAACACAGATGAGCGATTTAATCTGTACTTGTACGACGCCAATGAGAATCCGGTAAAATCAACGAACACGACAGAATCTACTGTTACGTTTGATTCGGACGGTCTCAGCGCTGGAACCTACATACTTGCGTACTTTTCTAATGAAACGTTACAGACAATTCAACCAGTTGTGATTCAAGGGTATGAGACAACAGTCACTGCCCCGTCAACAGTTGCGGTTGGTGACAATGGTTCAGTAAATGTTACTCCAACAGCGTATGATTCTTCGGATGAGCCACCGATCGAAACTGTCGAAGTGGTACTCGTAGATGGCGAGACAACAGAGCGGATTACAGCAACTAAGGAGGGAGACACGTACACAGCACCACTTGATGATGAGTATGAACCTGGCGACTACCGCCTGTACGCTGCCGTGACTGGGACCGGTCAGGTTGCTGGAGAGTTCCCGAACATTCTCTCCGTGAGCGATGAGCAATCGCTGACTATCACTGAAGAAACGGCAGATGAGTCAGGAGACACCGGAAACAATGGTGGTAGCGGTGGCGGTGGCGGTGGTGGGGGAGGTAGTGCTGCTCCCGTGGACAATACGACATCTGAGAGTGTGAATGAGACGACTAACGCCACCAGTGAAAACAAGTCAGTCAAAGTAAACAGTACTGGTCAGAACGTCTCGAACACGACTAAAAGTAATGTAACAGCAGACGGAGAAGCGAATACCACCAACGCTACAGGCAGCGAGAAGTCTGACCCGAGTGGAAACGTTACGGGAAGTACACAAGACACTGGAGACAATAGTAGCCAAGTAACTGAACCATCGGAACCAAACCCAGATCAGAATACCGACGAATCAGTTCCACTAAATGGTCCTACGCTGCTGCTAATTTCGCTGTTTGTGATTGGAGCGGTGACACGGCTCAGAAATTGACATCCTCCTCCGCGTGAACGCGGAGGAATCCCGAGCGGTGGGTGTTTCAGGTTCACAGTTCAGTCACTCAGCTTTGAACGTTGAGTATCTAACACTTAATCGACCGAAAATGGCGGCTGAGACGGTGTGAGCATGGAAAAGGGAGTTCAGCCGCAGACGCTCCACTCTCCACTAGAGGTTCAAACGCCGTGAACGCTGCCTTCATTATCCTCTGTGAATCACTCTCCAGTTCGGCCGATACCGTAAACTCCTCGTAGAACGTCTTTCCCTCCGATTTCGGGCCCAATAGTGTCAACACGACAACGTTCAAAGCTGAGACAATCACACAACTCCCACACCTTTCGGGCACGGGTAGCGTGGAAGAGGCGCGTCAGGGCCGGAAAATTGTCAACCAGTTGCTTCAACGTCGATCCAAAGATGGAGGTTACGATATGCGTTCTCACTGGTGGGTGTATCTGGCAGACTGCCATTATATAAGAGGTACTGAACCCGAAGGTTCTCACCAGTCTGTGGTGGGCGAAGGGTATGTTGCTGATGGTGGGTCTCGTTGTGAGGGACCGTCACCTCAAACCGATCAATTTCGGTCCGATCAAGTACAGTTGTTGAGTTGTCTGTCGTATTGACTTCTTGTACCTGGACAACAACAGTATACGTCGTCGATTGATACTCATTGTTTCCGATTCCGACGATCAGTTCGGCTGTCTCGCCTCGTGTCATCGTTTCAGGATATCCGTCGGCAACGAGTTCACCATCAGGATTCTCCGTAAGGAGGTAAAACTCAGTGAACTGCTCGCCTTGAGGTGGAACCGCAACCGCATAGCCAACGCTGCCGATAGCAAGTAGTACCGAAATGGCGAGTACAATATTGAGTGTGCCGTCAACCCGATCATCCGGATCAAACAATTCTTGTTTTGTGGCACCGATCCAATCGCGATAAGGGACAACGAACCGCTCGTCTGGCGGCAGTTCCCAGCGGCGTTGTGCGGCAACAGCGACACAGATGAGTGTGAACCCAGCAACGCTCGTCGCAATTGGGACAAGCCGGATTCCCCATGGTGTGAAGTTCAAGATGAGCCCGATCAGCGGCACAATCGCGATCGAGAGCCCAAACGAGAGCGCCGTCCGTTCGATCCCGTCGATCCCTGAACTATCAGTCGGGTCAGAGTTGACCGTTTCTGTATTGCCGTATTCTGCGGCTGCCTCAGTACCTGGAACTGGCTGCGGTGTTGAGTCGTCGGTGCTCGCTGTTTGCTTTGATTGCTCGGCGGTTTCGGCCGGTGGAGACTCCGATCCGGATTCTGGAAAGAGCGCAGCAATGAACGCATATCCAGGGAGAAACAACACGAAAGTGAGCCCAAATCCGACGCGGAGTGGCGTCTCATTGACTACAGGTACGAAGACAGTCGCAAGCGTCAACAACGTCAGGATAACTACCGCAGCGAGATCAGCTGGCAGTCGACGGATAGGATGTGGAAGAACGAGCCAAACATCCTGACGATCCACCATGGTGCTCTGAAATGGGACAGAAGACAAAAGTCACTCGGTCAGCGAATGCGTGGCCTACGTCTTTAGCCGGGAGAGCCAGCACCAGAGGATTGATGCCGGAGGATACAGAGACACGAGTAATGGGACTCGAGAAGCGACGCCGGTTTCTCTACGGGGTCGTCGCGTGGATGCTCAGTGTCATTGTCTTGTTGACGGCGCTTGAATCGTTGACACTAGAGCTCTTTTTTGTGATGTCGCTTATTGGACTGTTAGTCGTCGTTGAACTCACAGCCCCATTCAACGTGACACCACGTTGGCGGCGCCGTCTTCTGCCTGTAATTGCGATTGGACTTGCGGGGTTCGGATATATCGTTATCAGACGCATCTTGGAGATTCTTCCAGAGGGAGTCATATAGATGCGTAGACCACCAGTCCCACGTCTCGTATTGTATGCGCTGATTCTCACGCTCAGTGTGGCAATCGTCATCGCAGCGAGTACAAGTACGGCTACATTCGGCGGGTATAACATCGACTGGGACGGAACGAGTGAGTTTCGAGAACTCGCAGATCAACAAAGTGAGTCACAGATCGCCCTCGAAACGACAGCCTATGAGCGTTCTAACACGAGTGAAACAACCGCAATTATTCTCGCTCCCGAAGAACCCTACACAGCAAACGACTCACGACGTGTCCGAGCGTTCGTACGGTCGGGTGGCACTGTTGTCATTGCTGATGACTTCGGTTCCGAGGGGAATGCGTTACTCTCAGCGGTCGGTGCGGATGCCCGGTTTAACGGGACACAACTACTAGATGAACGTGAGTACTACCAAGCGCCCTCACTCCCAGTAGCGACGAACGTCACTGACTCACAGTATACCTCTGACGTCGCGCAGCTGACGTTGAACGGCGCAACAGCAATCGACGCCAACGGATCAACCGTACTCGCCACAAGCTCGCGGTTCGGCTATCTCGATCGAGACGGAACAGGAGGATTATCGCCGGGTGATGAACTGAGTACCTATCCGGTAGTGACCGTCGAATCCGTTGGTGATGGACGCGTGATCGCGGTGAGTGATCCCAGTGTGTTCATCAATACAATGCTAACGCAGCCCGACAATGAGGCGTTCGCGACGGCACTCTTGGAGACACACCAGCAGACGCTGCTTGATTACTCGCGAGCTGGTGAACAACCACCTCTATCTATCATACTCTTGGCTGTTCGGTCATCAGTAGTGGTTCAGATGGGTCTCGTCGGGGTTGGGATTGGATTCGTCTGGGCGTACGGTGTCTTCGGTCGGTTCACCAGCCGATCGATCTGGGGTGGGCTACTCGAGATAGTACCGGAGCCCCTACGTGACCACTTCCCAATATGGCTTCGTGAAATCACTAGTGGCGACGAGGATACGCCGACGGAACTTATTGATGAGGACACGCTCCTCAGATCGCTCAGTCAGCGACATCCCGAGTGGGATGAGACACGACTTCGGCAGGTGATGACAGATGTTTTATCCGAGCGCTCACGAACCGAAGATGATGAGTAGTCCGGAGGGGGTGTATGAGGCGATCTGTGAGGCGACCAGTGGGGTCGTCGTCGGAAACGAAGACATTCTGGAGGGGCTTACGATAGCACTACTGACAGACGGCCACGTCTTGCTTGAGGGAGTTCCCGGTGTCGCAAAGACTACCATTGCCAACGCATTCGCGCAGGCAACAGGCTTGTCGTATAGCCGGGTTCAGATGACACCGGATATCGTTCCGGCTGACATCGTCGGAACAAACGTATACCGACAAGCAACAGGGGAGTTCCAACTACGGAAAGGCCCGGTGTTTGCGAATCTTGTCGTGGCCGACGAGATAAATCGGGCAACCCCGAAAACACAAAGCGCACTGTTGGAGGCGATGGAAGAGTCAACGGTTACTATCGACGGCGAAACACTCTCGTTGCCAGCACCGTTCATGGTGATTGCGACACAGAACCCAATCGAGATGGAGGGTGTCTTCGAGTTGCCTGAGGCCCAACGGGACCGATTTCAGTTCAAATACACTGTCGATATTCCCGACCGAGCAGAGGAACGAGAAGTACTCAACCGATTCGATAGTGCGCCGGCGTTGGATGCGGAGACAGTCTCACAAGTCGTTGACTCAGATGAGCTTGCGGCCGCACAAGACGTTGTCACAGACGTGTTCGTTGCTGAGCCGGTCAAAGAGTACATCCTGGATCTCGTCGCTGCAACACGAGAGGCAGCCACGCTCCAGTATGGTGGCTCACCGCGGGCCACACTGGCGTTTCTCCGCGGGAGTAAGGCCCGGGCAGCGATCCGGGGCCGTTCGTATGTCATTCCTGATGACGTGAAAGCGCTCACAGAGCCCGTGTTCGTCCATCGAGTCATTCGGACGACTGATGCGGAACTTGCCGACCAGTCTGTCACAGCGATCATTGAGGAGATCGTCGATGGTGTGATGCCGCCAAGCGCAGATCTCGAGTTCGACGCGAACAGCCAACCACAGGCACCCGATGGCGGCTCAGAACTCGACGAAGAGTAGTCCGAGGCCGCTACACAGCAGGACTGTGTGGAGACCACCGGCTTCAGGTCTCATTTTGAGTGTCGTACCGACAGGTGATCGCGAGCGGGTCATCGTCAGTTATCTCGACACGGACCGGTATACCAAGCGTTTCAACCAGACTGACAGCCAGAAATGAGGGAATCGGATGATCGATTCCCGTGGGATCACCGAGGCCGGCACCAACCACTTCGAAGGTGACCCGACCTGTGTCGGTATCGACCGCGTACTCAACCCCATCAGCGAGTTCAAACAGTTCAACCAGCGCATCGGCAGCCGTCGCCGCAACCGTGTGCGGAGTCTCACTGAGTGGCTGGCTGCGGGTGTCTTCAAACGCCTCGAAGAGTGGTCTCCCAGTTGGATGGAAGGCGACGCCACCCTGCTCAGGTGTCTCGGGAACGACAAACAGATCCGATAGTGCTGAATCAGGTGGAAGCGGCCGGTCTTGGTAGCGTGGAACGAACAATCGGACGTCATCTGTCGGCACATACACCGGATCTCCTTCCAAGCCAAGTTCATCCACAGTCGCATCGCGATCGGCTCGGAGCGCTTGGAATAAGCGCGCACCTACGCGCGCGGATACAAATCGTTCTGGGGTTAACACGAACGTAAGCACACCGGCGAAGACACCAGTTCCGCCGAGAGCGAACAGGACAGTCCGAGCGTCTGGAAAGATGAGCCCACCGGCGATCCCGGCAACACCAACAATAAACAATCCGAGTGCGGTCCGTCGATAGGTGGCCTGTTGGGCGCGGGCATACTCTTCACGGAGTTGGCGATTCTCCGCTTCAAGGACAGCAAGTTGTCGCCGGAGATCAGCTGGTGACGTCTCCTCAGGTGATTCCGACTCCGTCACAGCCGATCGTGTTGCGTCTGTCTCTCCGGTACTGGCCATTCCGTCGCTGTCCCTTTCGAGACTGGTATGTTTACCTTTTCGGCTCGCTTTCGTCGTTGGTCGAAGAAGGATTGCTCTGGATCTCGTCAGTCTCGCTCAACTCAGAGGATGGACCAGTATCGGGATCTGTGTCGGGAACAGAAGTCTCACCGGCTGTCTCGTCAGTTGACACAGCAGTTGTCATCTCAGCACCACTAGCCCCGTCGGCTAACGGTGTGCGATCCAAAGCGACACGACCGAGCTGTACCAACGTCACCCGCCGGGCAAGATACGTCCCCACTATGACAGCGATACAGAGGAGCCCACCTGCCACGACGAGCCCCTCACGGAGTCCAATAGCAACGACAGCCACGAGTAAGCCATACGTCGGTAGCGTGCCGATAAATACTGCCCACCGCTGGTGACGTCGGGCAGGCTCAGTAAGCACACAGAGCAACGCGAGTTGCGTCACACCGACAAGCAGCGTGTCTTCGAGAGAGATCGTGGGAAAAACGGCAAGCTGGCCTGTAGCGAAGGCAATCGGTGCGGGGAGCACCCCTGCGACGAGTAACAACGGAACGGCAATGAGGAGTTCACGCGTCATCCCGGTAATAGCGATAACGCCGAGGAGGATAACCAGCGCACCGATACTGACGGGATCGCGAGCTCGAAGTGATCCGATGGGCGGGTCCATACGCGACTGTGGTGTGTCCGTGTGAGTCATCGGGTAGTTGAACTCATCCGACGGTGTGCGAGCACCGCATCGACACGGCTGTCTGGTGCGATTTCGAGTGCTGTCATTCGGGGATGCGTATCGAGATCCTGGCGGAGTGTTTCAAACGTTCTATACTGGTCGTATGCGACATCGAGATCCGTCAGCCCAGCCGGTTCGAACAGACATTGGGGAGTCAAAAACAGGATCGTCCGGCCACCGCCACGGACAGCGGCCTTCACCGCCTCCGTTACTGTGGTCGGATCTGTATCACTGGTAACGATAACGAGCACGTCGTCGGCGCCGACTTGGTTACGAACGCTGCGGACAGTCCCGACAAGTGGGTCATCACGGATTCGTGTCACATACGGGTCCTGATCACGCAGATACGCTCCAAGAATCCGCGCAAATGGTGTCTCATCATCAGTGAGGCGATCACTCCGCTCACGGGCCTCGCGCGCCGTCCGTCCACCTGAGGATGAGTCGGCAGTGGTCGGGACGAGGTCATACAGTCGAGACTCGATCTGTGCGTACGTCTGATCGCTTGTCCCAGATTGAACGATATTCGTCAGGCCGTCATCACCGACCGTGCGTAAGCCAAGTGGGTCATCACGAGTAGCAGCCGCGCGTGTGATTCCGATTCCCACCTCACGGGCGTACTCCAACATCGTCTCTCCGTCACGGCCCACCCCCATCTGTGAGCGGTGGTCGATGATAAGCGTCGTCCGCCGATCGGTTTCTCCTTCGGTTTCTCTGATATAGGTCTCTGCGAGCCGCGCCGTTGCGTTCCAATCGATCTGTTGAACATCATCACCGGGGACGTACTGTCTGAGTTCCCGAATTGTCACGCCAGGACCAGGACGATCGGATTGGTGTTGCCCATAGGCGCTGTCAACGCGTTCACCACCCCGGCCGACATGGAGGTCCGGCGTTGGTGGGCGGACCGTCACCGTCGGTGTGGTCTCCCACTCGACATGCGTCTGATACAAACCTAGCGGATCGTGTAGAGTTATGATTGGCTTGGGGAATTCAAATCGACCCGATATCGAGGCGGTGACGGTGAACTCCGTCGTGTCTTCTGTGTCACCTGGCGCTAGCGAGAGCGTCTGATCGCCGGCTTCGGTGGTGACGCCCGGTGGTGTGGTCGCCTGAACGGTCACCGGGAGGGTAGTACGAGTGTTCGGTCGCGATAGCGACACCGTAGCTATAATCGGCGTATCAACAAGTGTATCATCAGCACCGAGCGTGTAGGTTACTGTCGTTCGGTCGTATGCCTGCGTGAATGTCCGACCCGCAACCGCGGCGGTGGCAAGAATCCACGCGCCGAGTCCCGCTGCCGCAAGTAGCAACGCCGGTCGTTCAGCAAGCACACCGATGATGACGAAGACAAGACCGCTTCCGGCCGTTGCCCACCAGCGGTCTGTGACGTCCATTGGGTACATCTCAGTTTCAATTCAATTCAAACTTGGCTTCCGATCTGGCCGTTCATCTTTGAGGAAGAGGAACATTCAAATCACCTGACGGCTGGTATACTGGTGTGTCGGCTCGCCGTCGCCGCTACAGCGCACTCGCCGCTGCGATCATTCTTGTCAGTGTCATCGCCGGTGGGGTTGGAGCAACCCCAGCTCCAGGGCCAGAAAGTTCGGCCACGAACGGGACAGCTAATGAGACGGCCAACGCCACGCCCCCGCACCAGAACCCCGAAGTTATCTCTGAAGCTGGTGACGACCAGCGCGTCGCAAGCCATCTCGCGACACAACTAGGGTCACGGTTGAATCTGAGTGCGGCCGCACTCAGCGAGGGTGAGTACGCGGAGGGTCGGCTACCACTCGAAGCCGAAGAATATGCTGTCCTTCTTGAGCGGTATTCGGCCGTGGCTGCTGACATCGGTGCCGAGGAGACAGCGGATCGGTTCAATCTAACTCGTGAACAGCAGCTACAACTGACAGATTCGATCGAGGAATTGGAAATAACTGGCCAAGAGTATCAGAATGCGGTCGACAACGGGAGTGATGAAAAAGCACGGCAATTGGCACGTGAACTCTTAACGACTGCTGAAGAGCTGAATCAAACGACAACGGAGCTCAACGAACAGTACGAGGCACTCGAAACAGAGACTGAAATCGATTTCAACGCAACACAGGAGTCGATCTCCGTCGTTCAACAAACGGTCCAGCGAGCGGCGGCTGGCGTCATCGACCGTGAGTTTACTGAGACGAACATAACTGTCGAGACGAACCAAACAACGGTCGCCGCAAGCGATCCACTGCGTGTTTCCGGACAGCTGACCACGGTCGATGGAGCGCCAATCAGGAACGCATCGGTAAGCGTTAGCTTAGGTGAAGATTCCATCACGACACGCACGACCGAGACTGGACAGTTCGAGACGACATACCGACCACTGCTCGCCTCGACAAGTGCGAGGAACCTCACAGTAGCATATACGCCCACTGGGAGTGAGCCGTATCTTCCAGTTACGGAGACGGTTGCCGTCTCGATCACTGAGCAGGCTGCGACGTCGGTCGAACTCGAGAACACGACTCAGGCGGCCGCGTTCACCGAGCCAGTTCAGGCCACTGGACAGGTTATGATCGCAGCCGAATACAACCGATCGCTTGCGGGCATTCCCATTGTTTTGACACTCGACCAGCAGCGGATCGCGACTGCCGAAACCAATGCTAGTGGTCGCATTACGCTTTCGGGATCGATGCCGGAGACAATTCCAGCCGGTGATGCTAATCTCCAAGTGTCAATCGATCGGCGTGAGCTGGCGATCGAGCGGTCGATGGCAACGGCACCGATCACCGTTCGATCGACCCCAACAGACCTCTCGATTGACCCGACCGTCACCAGCACGAACGAGACTCGGAATGTAACGGTGGGTGGGCAGTTACGGACTGCCGATGGTGACCCACTGTCCGATCGATCTATCCGTGTCGCGATCGGAGAGACTACTCTCGGTACTGTCGAGACGAATGCGAGTGGGGGGTATCAGGCTACTTACGAGCTTCCAGCCGGTCTTCGTGGCAGTGACATCACGGTGACTGCGACCTTCGAGGGTACTGGCACGAACCTAGAGGCGAGTGCGGCTCAACAACGCGTGCCACTTCCAAGCGCCGGAGTTGGAGTCGGCAGAGTCCTCGCTGGTGTCGTTGGTGGTGGCCTCTTAGTCATGAGTGTTATCGTGGTGTTGCTCGCTTCGCGTGGCGTTGATCGAGAGTGGATCACGCAAACCTGGGCTCGAGTTACTGATTCAGCGGACCCGGCCGCAGACTCCGAGACAACGACAACCACCGCGCCGTCTGCCACGACTGGACTGTCGGATAACGGCCAGATAGAGGCGGTCACGCAGGCATCATTACATTCGGCCCGTGAAGCGCTGGCTGCTGGCCACCCGAATGTTGCCGTCCAGTCTGCGTACGCAGCCGTCCGGTCACGGTTACAATCTAGTGACTCACTGTCGACGCCACAGACTCATTGGGAGTTTTATCGCCAGTTACATGCCGATCATGAGATCGATACGGCACAGTTAGCACAGGTCACAGAAGCGTACGAGACCGCTACGTATTCGGCAGACGGACTGTCATCGGATGCGGCTGCCGAGACCCTTTCAGCAGTAGAGGAACTGATCGGCGACTCGGGGACGAGTTCTACCAGGTGATATCCCGCAAAAGAATTCTATTCAACGGCGTTATATGTTGTCCAAAATTAAATCAGAATAGATGTTACCGTGGGGACATGCTGCGTTCGGCTACCTCATCTACTCGGTGTATGCTCGCTGGCAGATCGGGCATCCGCCGATCGGCTTGGCCGTCTTCGCACTTGGACTTGGAACACAGTTTCCCGATCTGATTGATAAACCGCTGACGTGGACGATCTCACTGCTCCCCTATGGACGGAGTCTGTCTCACTCATTAGTGACGTTC
This sequence comes from Halorubrum ezzemoulense DSM 17463, assembly GCF_002114285.1. Taxonomy (GTDB): domain Archaea; phylum Halobacteriota; class Halobacteria; order Halobacteriales; family Haloferacaceae; genus Halorubrum; species Halorubrum ezzemoulense. The sequence goes on along the minus strand of NZ_NEDJ01000063.1, from coordinate 5,978 downwards.
TCAGTGGTCGTACTCGTTCTGCGGAGGCTCACTCAGTACTCCGATCAGCGTACACTCGTCAGTGCGTTCGCGATTGGCTACGTCTCCCATCTGGTTGGAGATAGCATCTATCCAGTGCTTACACAGGAGTATACCGGGCTCGGGTACTGGCTCTGGCCTCTGACTTCCGTGCCGGAAGGTGAATCCCGGAGTTTCATCGAATTCTTTCTCACTCTTGAAGCGACACCGATGGTGGTGTTTGGGGGTGTCCTCACGGTTGTGGGTCTCGTGGTGTGGGTGTATGATGGACTACCTGGAGTAAAGGACTTGTACGCAGAGTATGTCCGGTGAATTACAGATGAGTTCGATGAGCGACTCACCCGTTGTCCAGTGTACGGAGGTTGTTCGAACGTACACACGCGGCAGTACTGGAGGCCTTTTCTCACGACAATCTGGGACGTCAGTCACGGCTGTAGATGCCGTTTCGATGGCGGTCCAACGGGGTGAGTTAGTCGGCCTCGCGGGCCCTAGTGGAAGCGGAAAATCCACATTGCTTCATCTACTGGCTGCGCTCGAGACACCCGACACTGGCAACGTCGCGATTACTGGTATGAACACCAGTTCGATGGGCGAACGTGGACGCACCGCCATCAGGCGCGATCACGTCGGAATTGTGTTCCAACGGTTCCACCTCCTCCCGTCGTTGACAGCGCTTCAAAACGTTGCGCTGCCAATGATCGAACAAGGCAGTGGGAAACGAGAGCGGCGACGCCGAGCACAGTCACTACTCGAAGACGTTGGACTAGGCGATCGACTCTCACATCGCCCAGCAGCACTCAGCGGTGGTGAACAACAGCGGGTTGCTGTCGCGCGGGCTCTTGGCGGGGACCCAGATCTCGTGATCGCTGACGAGCCAACCGGTGAGCTCGATTCGACGGCCAGCGAGGCAGTCTTAGATTTGCTCGCGGACGTGGCTGCCGATCATGCTGTCGTTGTCGCGTCACATGACCCGATGGCGATCGATCGGATGGACCGTGTACTCCGGCTCCGTGACGGGAGGCTCACTGATGGGTAAACGAAGTAGTCACTTCGGGGTTGGTGTCACCCAGACCGTTGGCCGACTACGGACTGGTGAGAGTCGGCGGCTCCTGTTGAGCGTGTGTGGCGTGGCGCTCGCTGTGGCGTTGATGATCAGCGTGACTGGCGTCGCGGTCAATTTGGCTGGTGGATCGACGATTCAAGGTGATGATGTGGATTATTGGATCGTTCCCGACGGTGGATCGGTCAGCAGCGTCGCCGTCTCCGTGGAAGGCCCCCAGCTTGGTGCTGTTCATGAGACCACAGCACGGCTCCAAGCTGATGAGCGAGTGACCTTTGCCACGCCAGTTGAACTTCAAATTCTTCAGATTGACACGGACACGACACCCGAATACGTCTTTGCGGCGGGCGTGATTCCACCGGAGAGTGGCGAGCGCCTGTTAGGGCTGCCAACCAACCAGCTTACGCCGGGCGATCCACATTACGCTGATGGGGAGTATACTGGTCCCTGGACGGGCGAAGCGATCGTGAGTGGTGCCGCCGCCGAAATTGTGGGGCTTGAGCGGGGTGATCCCATCCGTCCGGCCCGAGCAGGGCAGAATCAGACATTCACAACGACTGCCATTGCCGACGGCGATCTCTCTGGTGGCGTAGGCCCCGTCCCGCTGATTGTGGTCCATGCGAGTGAGCTTCAGACACTGACAAACACCGCACGCCAGGATTCAGCCGACCAGATCCTCGTCAGTACAAACGATCCAACCGTCGAATCCACACTAGCGGCGGCATATCCGGAAACACAGGTGTTGACGCGGGCGGGGCTGGGTGGAGAAGACCTTTCTACATCAAGCCTGCCGGTTGCTGTCGCCGTCGCTGCCCTCATCGCAACCGTCGCAATCGGTACGCTATTCGTTGCAACACTCGTTGGGTTAGAGACAATTGCTGCCCGGGAAATGATCGCCGTTCAAGGGGCGCTTGGCATATCGACGTCCTCACAGATGGTCATCGTGTTCGCGCAGACACTCACCATCGCCGGGCTCGGCGGGTTCGTCGGCACTCTGGGTGGGGTGGCTGGCCTCCAAGTATTGAACGTCGGCGCAACCATCTTTGGCTCCGTTAGCCAGATCGCGGCGTTTCACCCCGCCCTGCTCGCCTACGGCCCCGGTGTCGCCTTCGCAATTGGTGTGTTGGCGACGCCGTATCCCGCCTGGATCGCGGCACGAACCGACCAGCTCGAGGTGCTTAGCTAATGCGTGGGGTGTCCCGCTTGCGAGCGGTCACCGGCATTGGGCTGACACAGTTGCGGCAGCACCGCACCCGGACGCTGTTGGCGATTATCGGGATCGCGTTAGCGGTGTTGTCGGTTACGCTACTTGCCGGAGTGGGGCTTGGCGTCGTCGAGACAGGGCAAGAACAGTTCGATGCGTCTGGCCGTGACCTATGGGTTACTGGTGGCCCCGTCCAGCTTGCGCCGGGAACTGTTGGGGGCTTTGAGAACACTGTCGTCGATGCGCATTCGGTTGCGGCCGCAATTGATTCGCGTGAAGACGTGACAGCGGCGGTGCCGATGGCGTATCAAACCGTCTATGTGAGCACGAGTGGGGACGAATGGGAGACGATCGTTGGGGTTGGGTCCGGCGTTGGACCCGCCGTGGAGATCACAAACGGGACACAGTTCCAACAGGGTGACGTCCACTATGCGAACGGGACCTACGCTGGCCCGATGACTCACGAAATCATTATTGATCCGCGGACGGCCGAACTGCTTGATGTCGGTGTTGGAGACTCCATCTATGTCGGCGGGACGCTCTCGTCAGCCCGAGCTAACCAGTTTGAGATTGTCGGTGTTTCACCAACCTTCTCACGGTTTCTTGGAACGCCGTCCGTAACGCTTCACCTGAGTGAGCTCCAAACGGTCACAGGGACTACCGCAACTGATCGGGCGTCACTCATTACGGTGAGTCTCAACGCAGGTGCCTCTCCAAGTACCGTTGCGAGCGCGATTGAAGCCGAGTATCCCGAATATACGGTTCGGACGAATAGCGAGCAGTTGGAAGCCACACTCGAACGGCAGGCCGTCTTGCTCGCGAGCGGCGGGAGTCTCGTCGTGCTTGGTGTTCTTGCGGGACTCGCGCTCACGGCAAAGCTCATGATGTCGGTGGTGTATCAACAACGACAGGAGCTGGCAGCACTCAAAGCGCTTGGCTCACGGACCTCAACGCTTGTCGGGGTAGTGCTTACACAGGCGTTGGTGCTTGGTGTCCTTGGAGGGGTCGTCGGGGTGGTTGCCACCCTGCCGCTCGTTGAACTCCTCAATCTTACCGCTGCTGCTCTCGTCGGCTTTGAGAACGTGGTCCGGACTCCACGGTGGTTGCTCGGTGCCGGGCTCGCGATCGCTGTCCCGATGAGTCTGGCTGGGTCACTGCTAGCCGGATGGCAGATCGCGTTGTTGTCTCCAGAAGAAGGTCTACAATAAATTGCGGCAAGAACGTTCTTCTGCCCGGGGTTAGAACCAATAGGCGTGTTCCCCCACGGACACTTACTCATCGCCCTCCTACCGGTGATAGCGTACGTCGCCGTTCGTGATCGACACCTACCGACACGTGGAGTGGTGTTTGTGACCGCGGTCGGCAGTCAGTTTCCGGATCTCGTGGACAAGCCGCTCGCACACCAGCTCGGGGTGCTGCCAAGCGGCCGGGTCTTCATGCACTCGTTGCCGTTCGCGCTCCCAATCGCGGCCAGTGTGCTTGCGTACGGGCACTACACCGAGCGGCCGCGCGTCGCCGGCGCGTTCGCCGCCGCGTACCTGTCACATCTGGTCGGTGACACGTACCGGAGCCTGCTCGCGGGACAGGTGCCGCCAGACCTGCTGTGGCCGTTTGTCGCGGCGCGGCCGCGCCCCACCGTGCCGTTCTGGGCGGGCGTTAACGGCATCAATGTTCGGCTCTGGACCGCCTTCTCCGCGGTCGTACTCGTGGTGACGCTGGTCGTGGTCGCACGGGACGTCCGACACCAGATCCGCAGCACAGCCCGCGCGTAGCGCCGGCTCCTCACCGTCAGAGACGGAGCGTGTGACAGTCTCTCTTCGTCAGAGATGTTGTTCAAGCGAACCCGAGTTCACGAGCGGCGTTCGCCGAAATAGTGATCCCTCGCTCTCCGTATGAGACATGACTGGAGACGGATTCGCTGATAAGTTTGTGAAGATCGACGATATATGACTTCGGGCGCTCCTCTTGGATGCGTGTCGTTGCCTTCGTCTCAAAGTGTAGGCCACGGTGCGCGACGTACACCTCAACAAACCGACGCCGGATCGACTCGGGACTCTCCCAGACGACCGCCGGGACGGCATCAAGGGCGGTCTTTGCGCCCTGTGGGGCGCCCATGGCGACGAGACACCGCCCGAGCACCGAGGCGTCCGTTGCTGGGTACAGTTCGGTCGCGCGTCCGTCGCTGTTCGCATGGCGACAGTGTGTGTCGACGCCGACCGCCGCGAATGCTGCCTCGATCGCCTCGCGATCAACCCGGCGCCCGATCGTGATTGCAGGGACGAACGTTTCGTTGATACTCCCGCCCGCGAGGACGTGCGCGAGCAGCTTAACAAGAGCACCTGCCATGTCGCATTCGGGATCGAGCCAGCCGTTCGCACTGGCCGTCTCGATCCCGCGCACCGGGTCGGGCCGGCCACCGTTGAGCCACGGCCGAACCCGCCCCGCTGGTAGCTCGAGTGCGGTCCCCACCGCTGTCCGACCAGCGTTTGGGTGCTCGGCGGCGTACGCCTACACGCGCTGGTAGTCCTCGACCTTTTGCCACGGGTCAGGGTAGACGCGATCGGAGTAGGTCCGCGCGATTGAGCGCGCCGTCGGTTCCATACTTATATATTGACACCCTGTGCGATACATCTTGTGAGTCGTTTTCACATTTGATATCCTGATCAGAGTAGTTATAACTGTGCTTTGCGTACATTAGAGCATACCAGCGGACAAACTGAAGGAAACGGCAGGATGGAAGGCCATCCTACCACTTCGGGTCTACACGATATAGGGCCTCACAAGGCACCTAGTATTCTGTACCCGAGTGTCGTTAACCTTCGTACCTGTTCCGTTGGCGATACAACGACATCATGAACATTAAAAAAACATTCCAAGACAGTGAACGGGCCGTCAGCCCTGTTATAGGGGTTATACTCATGGTCGCCATAACTGTAATTTTAGCGGCTGTGATCGGGACGTTCGTGCTCGGACTCGGTGACCAGCTGGGCCAGAACGCAAATGCTGGAGTCTCAATTGATGAACCTAACAGCTCCTATGTTACGGTAACACTAGTTAGTCAAGGAAATGTGGATCTCGTTACTGTCAATGCGACTGACAATTCCGGGACATCAACCAATGGAACTCTAAAAGAGGTAGGCGAGACTGTAACCGTGAAACACGGTAATTCCAGTGTCCAAATAATTGGGGACATAGCTGGCGAAAAGACAGTCCTTCGGACGTACGAGCCATAAACACCAAACAACAGTAACAAGCACACACGCTTTTTTAATATACTGCCTCTCCCTGCTCTCAATTCGCAGTGCTGTATGCTAATAACAGCGGTAATACCACTATAGAGGCTGCTTTTCATGGATACACAGCAGGGCCTGTCATAGAAAGCCTCACGTGCGAAGCAGCAGGGCACTCGTCTTTAGTTAACACTCACAGTAATATTTAATAACGGTGTTCTCGGGCTGAATTCCGGACGATCACACCGGCTACGGTTCGAGATCTGGGTCTGAAGCAGATCCTTATACTCACGGACATAAATACGTAAACACATCTGGGATTTCGACCCGGTCGAGTGTAGAGAGAGCAGCCTCACGGAGATCGTCGAGTGTGTCAAACAGGCGGTTCCCAAGTTCTTGATCAAGTTGTCTCCAACACTCTTCCGCGGGGTTCAGCTCCGGTGAACCCCGCGGTAGGTAACAGAGT
>NZ_NEDJ01000062.1 GCF_002114285.1 Halorubrum ezzemoulense DSM 17463 | reverse complement strand
GGAGAAGGCGGAGCGCGGTTCAGTCGATGAAGCCGAGCGTCTCCTCGATGCGGCCGAGCTCCGGTCCGGTCGTGTCGTCACCGACGACGTACCCCTCGTCGGTGGCGAGGAGGCCGGAGCCGACGAGCGGCGCGCCGTAGTTGATGGTGCCGAGGTCGGCGCGGACGTCGAGCGCCTCCTCGACCGCTTGAAGCTCCGACTCCGTCGACTGTGGATGACACAGCACGCCCGTGTCGTTGGCGACCGCCGCGGTTCCGACCGTCCGGACGTCCCCGAGATCGCCCCGGGTCACGGGAACGTCGAGCGCGTCTTTGATCGTCCGGATCGATTCGCGCGAGAGGTCCGGGTGGACGTACGCGCCGTAGTCGTTCGCGAGGACGACGTTCCCGGCGGCGTTGATCTCGCCCGGGAGTTCGCGCACCGGGACGCCGGCGGCGTCCGCGATCCGCTCCTTCTCGCGCTCGGTCGCGCGCGAGGAGACGAGGATCCCGTTCTCGTTGCCCGTCGCGAGGGATCCGACCGTGTTGGACCTCCCGACCGTCGTCAGCAGCGGCTCCGCGCCGAGTTCCGCCCCGAGGTCCTCGGCGAGCGCCTCGTCGACGTCCGGTCGGATCAACAGGAGGTCGTCGACGGCGCGGGCGAACACGCCCACGTACGACGAGCCGGTGAAGGTCGCCCGTAACACGTTACTCGGCGTGCTCGGCCTCGACGACCGGTTCGCCGTCCTCGACGAACCGAGCCGCGCGGACCCGCACCGTGCTGGGCGGGTTCTGGCGCCCGTTCGCCCAGACGGCCTCGTTGACGGAGCCGTCGATGATCACGTCGCCCTCGTCGACGGAGAAGTGCTTCGCGAGGTGCTGCCGCGTGATCTTCATCGCGTAGTCGGCGCGCTGCTGGACGGGCTTCTCCTTGGCGTCGCGGAGCGGGACGGTGACGACGCGCTCCTCGAAGTCGTTCGTCGACATTTACTCGTCCAGGTCGTTCCGGCGCCAGTTGCGCCGCTTGGGGTTTCGCGTCACGTTCATGTCCGTCTTCATCATGACCCACGCGGGGACGCGGGTGTTCTGGCGCTCCGCCTTCGCCAGACGCTTCTTTTGAGCCTTCGACTTGTCTCCCATAGTGGCGCACACTTTCCGCGGGGCGCATAAAACCCCTTCCATACGGGTCGCGCGAGGCGCCCGTGAGTCCCCGCTCCGTCCGGGGCCTCCCCCTCGCGGCCACTACAGTTCCCGTTCGGCGACCCCCATGTAGATCCGACGACAGCGGTCGAGGGCTTCCAGGCTCGCGCTCTCAGTGTCGGTGTGTGCCTCGCCCGGCTCGGAGGCCCCGCAGACGAGACAGTCGGTCCCCGCCCCCGCGAGCCAGCCGGCGTCGGTCGCGTGCGGCTTGGTGACGTGTTCGGGCGCGTCGAAGCCCGACTCATCGTGGACTGCGCGGGCGACGTCGAGGGCGGCGTCCGCGAACGCCGCGTCGCCGCAGGCCATCGGCGGGAGGTCCTGATCGACGACGAGCTCGACCCCGGCCGTCGCGTCGGCGACGCCAGCCAGATCGGCTCGGTCGCCCGGAACGGTACGCTCGTCGACGGTCGCCTCGCAGCGCTCCGGGATCACGTTCCACGTCTCGCCGCCGTCGATGATCGTGACCGCCAGCGACCCCGACACGTCGTTCCCGAGGACCGTCGCCTCCGGGGCGTCGAGCCCGCGGACCGCGTCGATCGCGTCGCAGGCGCGGTAGATCGCGTTCTCGCCCGCCTCCGGCTCCGAGGCGTGGGCCGCCTCCCCGTGCGCGACGAGCCGCGACCCGCGGCGGCCGCGGTGGGCGACGGCGACGTCCGTCACGCCCGGCTTCGAGTAGTTCGTCGACCCCTCGGCGACGACCGCGCGTTCCGGGGCGAACCCCGCGTCGATCGCGTGGCGAGCCCCGTCGCCGCCGACCTCCTCGCCGACGAAGGAGGCGAAGATCAGCTCCCTGCCCTCCGGCGGCGTCGCGTTCCGGAACGCGAGCATCGCGGCCGCGACCGACCCCTTCATGTCGGCCGTGCCGCGGCCGTAGATCCGACCGTCGCGCCGCTCGACGACGTACTCGCCCTCCGTCCCCTCGCCGGCCGTCTGTTCGGGCGCGGGCGGGACGACGTCGTGGTGGCCGACGAGCGCGAGCGAGTCGGCATCGGGGTCGTCGGTCGCGCCCCTGACCGCGAGCACGTTGCCGGCGTCGTCGCGCTCGACGGTCGCGTCCGTCTCCGCGCGCAGCCACTCCTCGATCGCGTCGCCCGCTGCCGTCTCGTCCTCGTGCGATGGGATCGAGACGAGCCGCTCGGTGAGGTCCGCGAGTTCGTCCATGGACTCAGTGACGGCCGTCGCCGCATAAGCGCGTCCCTCACGTCGGGCGCGGCGAGCGCGGGCCCCGGAGCGGGCCGGCGCTCAGGTCGTGAACAGCTCCGTGTCGTCGGGCACCGCGAACAGCCCGAGCCGGACCCCGGCGTCGAGCCAGCCGTAGCCGTACGAGTAGGAGGCGAGCGCGTTCACCGGGTCGCCGTCGTCGCGGAAGTGGCGGCCGTCGTCGAGGTACGACTCCGCCATCTCGGTCACGTCCGCCGCGGCCTCGCCCAGCGCCGTGTCCGCCGGCGGGCGCGGCTCCGCGACGGCCAGCGCGTCCGCGAGCATCCGCTCGTAGCGGTCCGTCTTCTCCTCAAGATCGGCGGGCATGTCAGAGCGTTCCGTCGGGCGGACAAAAGCGGTCGGGTATTTTTGCGCTCGCGACCCGTTACACTGGACTGATGAAGTCCCGCCCTCCCGCAGGGGGCCGATCGGCCCTCGCCCTCGTGGTCGCGACGAACCTCCTCCCGCTCGCCGGCGTCGTCGGGTTCGGCTGGCGCGTCGGCGAACTGCTCGCGGTGTATTGGATAGAGGTCGCCGCCCTCGTGATCGCCCACGCCGCCGCCGCGATGTTCGCCGAGCGACCGATCCGGCTCGAAGACCGCTCGTTCTACATCACCGGCTACGACGAGGACGCCGAGCGAGACGAGGTGTGGGAGACCGACGCGGAGCCGGTTCACCTCGTCTCGTGGCTCCCGCCGATCTACCGGCGGAACTTCCGCGTCGTCCGCCGGTCGCTCGGGGTGTTCGCGTTCAGGATGTTTCCGCTCTTGGCGGTCGGCTGGGAGGCGCTCTCGTACCTCACGCCCACGGTCGGAGTGGCGACGCTCGGCGTCTGCGGCGCGCAGGTCGGGGAGGTGCGTCGGGAGTTCTTCGCCGAGCGCGCCTACGAGGACCAGTCGCCGTACATGGTGGTCGAGGCCGCCCAGCGCGTCGTCTTCTTCTACTTCGTCGTCGCGATACTGACGGTCGTTTCGGTGACATTCGGAATCGCCGTGATCGATGTGGTACTGGCTCCCGGGCTGCTCGACGGCGTCGCCGACGCGGTCCTCCTCGTTCCGTACCTCCTCCCGATCGCGCTCGGGAAGGCGACCGTCGAATGGAGCCGGCGGCGCGCCTTCCAGGAGGACGACCCGGACGGGATCGCGACGTGGTTTACCGGCGAGGACGCCAGGCGCGACTGGAAGAAGGACGAAGAGTCCGTCGGAGACGCCTGACGACGCGGGGCGCGGTCGCGTCGGCGATGGGAGGGAAGCGAACGCGGCGAGGAGACAGGACGCGGCCGGCGTCGCGGTGCCGAAAGCGCAACGCCGATACGCTCGGCCGCGAAACGGCGGGGCATGTACGAGGCCGTTCACGCCTATCCCGACGGGGAGGCAACCGTCGCGCGCCACGCCGCCACCGCGGCCCGGCACGGGTACGACGGGATCGTGGTGCGGACGCGCGACGCGCTGACGGCGGCCGGGGACGGCGGTCCGAGCGCTGCGGACCGCGGCGAGAGCCCGGATCGCGACCCGGAGGCGCTCCGCGAGGAGTACGGGATCGACGTCGTCGACGCGGTCGAGATCGGCGCCGACGATCCGACGAGCGCCTCGGGCGCGGTCGGAAACTACCGGTCCGACCGAACCGTGGTCTGCGTGGTCGGCGGCGACGACGCGCTGAACCGGTTCGCGGTCGAGCAGGCCCGCGTCGACGTCCTCGTCCGGCCGATGGCGGGCGGCGGCGACTTCAACCACGTCCTCGCGAAGGCGGCACGGGACAACGGCGTCCGGGTCGAGTTCGACTTCGGCCCCGCGCTCCGCGAGACCGGCGGGAAGCGGGTTCGGGCGCTCGCCGACCTCCGGAAGCTCCGGGAGATCGTCGCCCACTACGACGCGCCGTACGTCGTGAGCGCGAACGCGCGGTCGCACCTCGGACTCCGCGCGCCCCGCGAGTTGGTCGCGGTCGGCGAGGCGATCGGCTTCGACGCCGAGGCCGTCCGCGCGGGGCTCCGGGCGTGGGGCGACCTCGTCGAGCGTAACCGGGAGCGGCGCTCCGAGGGCTTCATAGAGCCGGGGGTCCGACGTGGCAGGTATGAAGAAGACGGTCGCTGAACACGCCGAACGGTTCTCCGAGAAGGCCGCGTCGTACGACGACTCGAAGAGCGACGAGTACCAGGCCTGCGCGAGCCTCGTGATCGACCACGCGTCGCCGGGGGCGGACGACGTGGTCCTCGATCTGGGAGCCGGGACCGGGGCCATCGCGCTGGCGCTCGCCGAGGACGCCGAGCGCGTCCTCGCCCGCGACATCAGCGAGGGGATGATGGACGAGGGGCGGCAGAAGGCGGCCGACCGCGGCCTCGAAACCGTCGAGTTCGCGTACGGCGAGTTCCGCGACCCCGGGATCGACGCCGACCGACCGGTCGACGTGGTCACCTCGAACTTCGCGCTCCACCACCTCGCGGACGACGAGAAGCGCGAGGCGATCCGCGTGATGAGCGAGACGGGCGCTCGGCGGATCGTCCTCGGCGACGTCGCCTTCTTCGAGGAGCCGGACCCCGAGGCTCCGTTCTACAGCCCCGAGGTCGACGACCCCGCGACGGTCGGCACGCTGGTCGAGGCGTTCACCGACGAGGGGTTCGCGGTGACGGCCGTCGAGCGCATTCACGACCAGGTCGCGGTGATCGTCGCGGAGCGCGTCCGCGAACTCCCGGCGTGATCTCGCCGTGAAGCACCTCCCCAAACACCTCCGGCCGCGGTGGCGGTACCTCGCCGTCGGGATCGAGACGTGGCCCGACGCCGAGGTCGGGCGGCGCGCGTTCCAGCGCGCGCTGTGGTACAGCGCCGGCAACCTCCTCGGGGACGCCGGCAGCGCCGACGCGGACCTCACGCTTCTGTCGTTCGCGCACGCCGACGGGACCGGGGAGGCGGTCGTCCGGGTCAGACACGGCCACGTCGACGAGGCGCGCGCGGCGGTGGCCTGCGTGAGCGAGGTCGACGGCGAGCCGGTCGGAATCCGCGTGCGGGGGATTTCGGGGACGGTACGTGCCTGTGAGGAAAGATATATGGGTCGCGCGACCGCCAGTTCGACACAGCGAGACGTCGCGTTCGAGGGGTCCGAGCGGCCCGCGGTCGTGCGCGGAGACGCGTGCGACGTGGAGACCGAGTCGGACCGCGTCGGCGCGACGACGTTCGACACCGAGTGATATCATGCAGGGCCAATCCCAACAGCAGGCGTACGACCGCGGCATCACAATCTTTTCTCCGGACGGCCGACTCTACCAGGTCGAGTACGCCCGGGAGGCGGTGAAACGAGGGACGGCGAGCGTCGGGATCCGCGCCGAGGACGGCGTCGTCCTCGCGGCCGACAAGCGCGCCCGCTCCCCGCTGATGGAGCCGGAGAGCATCGAGAAGCTCCACAAGGCCGACGACCACGTCGGCGTCGCGAGCGCGGGCCACGTCGCTGACGCGCGCCAGCTCATCGACTTCGCTCGCCGGCAGGCGCAGGTGAACCGCCTCCGCTACGGCGAGCCCGTCGGCATCGAGACGCTCACGAAGAACATCACCGACCACATCCAGCAGTACACGCAGGTCGGCGGCGCGCGCCCGTTCGGCGTCGCGCTCATCGTTGGCGGCATCGAGAACGGCGAGCCGCGCCTGTTCGAGACGGACCCGTCGGGCACGCCGTACGAGTGGCAGGCGCTCTCGATCGGCTCCGACCGCAGCGACCTCCGCGACTACCTGGAGACGGAGTACGAGGAGGGCATCTCGACGGACGAGGCGGTCGGGCTCGCGCTTGACACCCTCGCGCAGTCGAACGACGGCGAGCTGTCCCCGGACGGCGTCGGCGTCGCGACGATCACCGTCGACGACCCCGAGTACGCCGAGCGGCCGGTCGACGAGATCGAGTCGATCCTCGACGAGCGCGACCTGCTCGCGACCGACGAGGACGAGGCCGACGACGAGGAGTAGCGCGGGCCAGCGCGGCACCGAAGCGACTACTTTTGCGGCCGCGAACGCCGACACATGAGCGACGACGCGGTCGATGTTGCCGACGCCGACCGGGGACTCGGCGAGTCACCGCTTTCGGACGGGTACGAGCTCCGCGAGACGACCCCCTCCGTCGAGGCGTTCCGCCGGCTCCGGCGGGAGGCGGGCATGACAGACCGGTCCCGGGAGGCCGTCGAGCGCGGGCTCCCGAACACGACGTTCGGCGTCCACGTCGTCGAGACGGCGTCCGGGTCGACGGTCGGAATGGCGCGGCTCGTCGGCGACGGCGGGTCGGTATTCCACCTCTCGGACACGGCGGTCGCGCCGCCGCATCAGGGCCGGGGGATCGGGACGGCGATGGTCGGCGCGCTCGTCGCGTGGCTCCGCGCGAACGCCCCCGACGGCGCGTACGTCAACCGCTTCGCGGACGTCGACGGATTCTACGAGCGGTGGGGGTTCGAGCGGACCGCGCCGGCGTCGAAGGCGATGGGGATCCGGACCGAGGAGCTGTAGCCGACCGGGACGCGGCGGGTCGGCCGCGCCCGCGTCGGGAGAGTTATTGCGTCGGAGACAGACCGGAAACGCGTGCAGAAGACGGCACTCATCACCGGCTGTTCCTCGGGCATCGGTCGCGCCGCGGCGCACGCGTTCCTCGACGAGGGATGGACCGTGTACGCCACCGCGCGGAACCCGGCGGACATCGAAGCGCTCGGCGAGGCGGGCTGCGAGCTCGCCACGCTCGACGTCACCGATCAGGACGACATCGACCGCGTGGTCGAGCGGATCTTAGACGAGGAGGGCGCGATCGACGCCCTGATCAACAACGCCGGCTACGGCCAGTTCGGCCCGGTCGAGGACGTGACCACGGAGCGGGTCCACGAGCAGTTCGACGTGAACGTGTACGGGCCGCACCGACTGATCCGGGCGGTCCTCCCGTCGATGCGCCGCGAGCGCGACGGGACCATCGTCAACGTCTCCTCCGTCGCGGGGCGGGTGTCGATCCCCGGCGGCGGCGTGTACAGCGGGTCGAAGTTCGCCCTGGAGGCGATGTCGGACGCGCTCCGCAACGAGGTCGACGACCTCGGCATCGACGTGGTCGTCGTCGAGCCGGGGCCCGTGCGGACGAACTTCTCGAAGCGCGCGGAGTCGGAAGCCGACCCCGAGGAGCGCGAGGGGATCGAGCGGACCGAGGCGTACGACGAGTTCTACGCGATGTTCGAGGACGCGCAGCTGATCGGCGGCGACGGCCCCGGCTCGGTCGAGCCGGAACTCGTCGCGAACGCCATCTACGACGCCGCGAGCGCGACGCAGCCGCCCGCGCGGGTCCAGCCGGGCACCGTCGCGAGCGTCGGCGTCCTCGCGCGGTTCCTCCCCGACGCCCTGATCGACAAGGCCTACGGGTTCATTCGGAGCTTCACCTCGTAGCGCGGGCGCGCCCCGGTCGCGCGGCGGCGGCCGGTCACCCGTCCGCGTCGACCGCGAACGGGCTCTCCCCCTCCCGCCAGTTCCAGCCGGGGAGCCGCGTCTGGAACCCCGCCGCGAGCGCGGCGTCGAGGTCGTCGGCGCCGGCCGTTCCGGCGCCGGCCCCGTCCGCCTCGGCCGCCGCGTCGCGGTCCACGTGCGTGTCCGCGACGTGGAACGTCGCCTGCGCGAGCAGCGAGAGGGGACGGCCGCCGGCGATCGTCGCCGCCAGCTCGCGCCCGAGGACCTCGTCGACGACGAAGCCCGGGTAGTCGCCCGCCACGTCGAGGTCGCGGAGGAGCCCGACGCAGGCCGCGACGTTGACCGCGACCTCGCCGTCGGCGAAGACGGCGTCGACCTCGCGGTGGTAGGCGTCTGGCGCCACCTCGTCCACCGTCGTCTCGAACCGTCGACCGAGGCGGTCGCGGGTGTCGTTGAGGACCGGGACGACGACGTCGGCGCGGTCGCGGACCCAGGCGTGTTCGTCGCGGACCGTCTGCGGCGTGACGCGCATGGGCGGCGTTCGGCCGCCCGGGGCTTGCCCTTTGCGAAGGCTTTTATAACGGCGGGGCAGTAGCCTGAGACAAGCGGGTTTTCGCTGGCTGTTCCCGCACGGAACACTACGGACAGTACTTCCACTATGCCTACCCGTCACGGTCGACCGATCGGCGGCGTGTCGCGGCGCGACCCGCGGCGCGATTCGACGACGGCGGCCCCGACGACCCGCAGTGAGATATGAGTCAAGTCGACAAGCAACTCGATACGTTGAAATCAGAGATCGAACAGGAGATTCCGAACGACATCACGGTCACCGACGTGAAATACGAGGGACCGGAGCTGGTCGTGTACACGCGCGACCCCAAGCGGTTCGCCGGCGACGGCGACCTGATCCGACGGCTGGCCTCGAAGCTCCGAAAGCGGATCACGGTCCGCCCGGACCCGAGCGCCCTCTCGCCGCCGGCGCGGGCAGAAGACGAGGTCCGGGACGTGATCCCGGAAGAGGCCGGCGTGACAGACCTCGACTTCCACGAGGACACCGGCGAGGTCGTCATCGAGGCCGAGAAGCCCGGCATGGTGATCGGCCGCCGGGGCTCGACGCTCCGCGAGATCACCCAGGAGGTCGGGTGGACCCCAGAGGTCGTTCGGACGCCGCCGATAGAGTCCTCGACCGTCTCGAACGTCCGCGGCTTCCTGAAGAACGAGCGCGAGGAGCGCCGCGACATCCTCGAACGGGTCGGCCGGCAGATCCACCGCGAGGAGATGTCCGACGACGAGTGGGTCCGGATCACGACGCTCGGCTGCTGCCGCGAGGTCGGCCGGGCGGCATTCATCCTCTCGACGCCCGAGACCCGGATCCTCATCGACTGCGGCGACAAGCCCGGCGCGGAGGGCGAGGTGCCGTACCTCCAAGTGCCCGAAGCGCTCGGCGCGGGCGCGGCGACCCTCGACGCGGTCATCCTGACCCACGCCCACCTCGACCACTCCGCGCTGGTCCCGCTCCTGTTCAAGTACGGCTACGACGGCCCCATCTACACGACGGAGCCGACCCGCGACCTGATGGGGCTGCTCACGCTCGATTACCTCGACGTCGCCGCGAAGGACGGGCGGACGCCGCCGTACGAGTCCGCACAGGTCCGCGACGCGATCAAACACACCATCCCGCTGGAGTACGGCGATGTGACGGATGTCGCCCCGGACGTGAAGCTCACGTTCCACAACGCGGGCCACATCCTCGGCAGCGCGGTCACCCACTTCCACATCGGCGACGGCCTCTACAACGTCGCGTTCTCGGGCGACATCCACTACGAGGATACCCGCCTGTTCAACGGCGCGGTCAACGATTTCCCACGCGTGGAGACGCTCGTGCTTGAGTCCACCTACGGCGGCCGCAACGACTACCAGACCGACCAGGAGGACTCCGAGGAGGCGCTCAAGGAGGTCATCAACGAGACGTACGAGCAGGGCGGGAAGGTCGTCATCCCCGCCTTCGCGGTCGGGCGCTCACAGGAGATCATGCTCGTCTTAGAGGAGGCGATGCGCGAGGGTGAGATCCCCGAGATGCCCGTCCACCTCGACGGGATGATCTGGGAGGCGACCGCGATCCACACCACCTACCCCGAGTACCTCCGCGACGACCTCCGAGACCGCATCTTCCACGAGGACGAGAACCCGTTCCTCGCCGACCAGTTCAACCACATCGACGCCGGTGAGGAGGAGCGGCAGGAGGTCGCCGACGGGGACGAGTGTATCGTCATCTCTACCTCGGGGATGATCGAGGGCGGGCCCATCATGTCGTGGCTCCGCCACATCGGCCCCGACCCGGACTCGAACCTCGTCTTCGTCGGCTACCAGGCGCAGGGAACGCTCGGGCGCCGGATCCAGAACGGCTGGGACGAGATCCCGGTCGACGGCTGGGGCGGCGGGAGCCGCGGCGACACGCTCACGCTGGAGATGGGCACCGAGGTCGTCGACGGCTTCTCCGGCCACGCCGACCGGCAGGGGTTAGAGAACTTCGTGAAGACGATGAACCCCCGCCCGGAGAAGGTGCTGTGCGTCCACGGCGACGAGAGTTCCGTCCAGGACCTCTCCTCGTCGCTGTACCACGACTACAACATGCGGACGTTCGCGCCGAAGAACCTGGAGACGTTCCGGTTCAAGTAGGCGCGCGGCGAGGGGCGCGAGCGTCTTCGGGGACAGCCGGAGGGCGGACGCGCTCCGCCTCCCGCGTATGGGAGTAGTTCCGGGCGACATCGACGCGGCGCCGGGACTCGGCGGTCTCGTCCACCTGCTGTTGATCGCGTGGGTGTGCGTGACGATCGCGGGCGCGATGCCGCAGTTCGTCCCGGTGTGGTCGGGGACGACGCTCGCGGACGGAGCGCCGGTCCCGGCGGTCGCCGGCGCGTAGCCGGTGACGCTCGGTCGCTCCGGCGCGGGTCGGACGGCCCGCGGCGGGGACGGCCCGCGGCGGCGACGGTTCGGGCGACGAGGCCAGCGCTTAAGCGACGCCCCCGCGACTCCCCTGTATGCGCCTCGCGCTCATCGCTCACGACGAGCTGAAAGACGAGATGGTCGCGTTCGTCGAGTCGCACACCGACGCCCTCGGCGAGTGCGAACTGGTGACCACCGGGACGACCGGAAAGCGGATCGCGGAGGCCACGGGCCTCTCCGTGAACCGGCAGGCCTCCGGTCCCTTCGGCGGCGACCTCCAGATCGGCGGGATGATAGCGGGCGACCAGATCGACGGGGTCGTCTTCCTCCGCGACCCGCTGACCGCGCAGGCGCACGAGCCGGACATCTCGGCGCTGCTGCGGGTCTGCGACGTGAAGGACGTACCGCTGGCGACGAACGTCGCGTCCGCGGAGATGCTCGTCGACGGGCTGCTCGGCGGCGATTCTCTCGACTGATACCGCCGACCGCGGAGATTTAACCCGGCCGAACCAAGGGTCGACAGATGACTCGCCCCGCAGGAACCCGCGTCCGCGCCCTCGCGTTCGCGTTGCTGCTCCTCCTCGCGACCGTCGGCGCCGGCGCGGCCGCGGGCCAGCCCGCGGTGTCGGAGCACGCCGCAGGGTCGGAAACGGTCGTTCGCTTGGCGGCGGCGGGCGCCCACGCGTCGGTCGCGGGGGCCGCGGGCGGTCCGGGGACCGTCGGCGCCGAAGCAAACGCGAGCGGGAGTCGGGTCGGCCCGATCACGCGGTGTTTCGCCGGAACAGGGTACCCGATCGCGATCGGCGGCGACGAGGGGAGCGCGACGATGGAGACGGTGATCCACTTCTCCGTACTCACCGACCCCGCCGCGGGCAACGAGTTCGGCGTCGAGACAGTCGGGCGACTCGGCGGCGAACCGATCGTGACGCTCGCCGCGGGCGTGCGACTGACCGCGCGGCAGGCGATCGCTGACGGAGACCCGTTCGCGGCGTTCGACGTGCTGTACACCTACGAGCTACGGTTCCCGATGTTCACCGGGTCGGTGGGCGACGCCGACTACGAGGACGACGGATCGCCGATCGGTTCGAGCGCCGGCGCGGTCGACTGCTGACGGGCCCCTACCGCTCGACCGCGTCGTCGTCCGGGGGACGAACCCCGCGGACGAGCGACAACACCTCCCGTCGGGTCGCCTCGAAGTCGTCACCGCTCAGGTACGCGCCGCCCGCCAGCAGGTACTCTCCGGCCTCCCACACCGCGAGCAGCGCCTCCACCGAGACGTGTTCGCCGTCGACCTCGCAGCGCCCGTGGGACACGGTGAGCGTCGCGCGCGACGCGTCCGGATCGTCGACGTCGATGCGTCGCTCGTCGCGCCGCGCGAGGCCGGTGATGTCCCGCTCGGCGAGGCGGTCGCGGAACCCCTCGCGGGCCCGCGACTCGACGAGCCGCGTGAGCGCCGGGTTCGGTCCGGTCTCCGGCGAGACGCGGAGTCGACTCGCGAAGAAGAACGGCCGCGGCGGCGGGGTCTCGCGCTCGTAGCGCGCCGTGCCCGCGGTGACCGAGACCGGTCCCGCCTCGAAGGGGCGCTCCGTCGCCTCCGCGACGAGCGTCCAGCCGTCGAGGCGGTCGCGGGGGACGACCGGTGGCTCCATGGACTCGTATCTCTCCGGACGGGAATAAAACGGACGGGCAGCGGGAGGCGGTCAGAGGGTCGAAGAGCCGGTCAGTGGTCGTCTTCGCGCCACTTGTGTTCGCACTCGGTACAGACGAAGAACCGGGTCTCCGACTCGTCGGCCGCGCGGATCTGCTGCATGTACCAGTACGCCTGATCGTTGTCGCACTCGGGACACTGCGCGGTCGTCGTCGGGAGCCCCTTGTCCTCGGCGTCGCTCACGTCGACGATCTCGGACTCGACCTGCGACTGGGTCGTCCACTCGTCGTCGCCGTCCTCGCGCCCGATCTCGTACCCGCAGGAGTCGCACACCCAGTGGTCCTCGCCCGCGCCGGATTTCATCATGGATCCGCACTCGTCGCAGAACTTCATGCCCGAACCTACCGCGGATCGTATATAAACGGCGGGATCGCAGACGGACGCCGGGTGGAGGCGTTGGCGAGCGCCGGGAAGAGTCGCGGGCGGACGCCGACCGGGCCGCCGGCGTCTCCCCCGTCATTCCACGTCGACGTGTTCGGCGAGCGCGAAGCGGACGCGCTCCTCCTCGGGCCCCTTCGTCTCTCGACCGGTGACGACAACCTCGCCGATGTCGGACGTGTTCGCGACGTGCGTCCCCGCGCAGGCGGTGCGGTCGTACGGCTCGTCGCCCTCGTCCGCGCCAGCTATCTCGACGATCCGGAGCTCCTCGATCGAGTCGGGGAGGAGGTCGATCCGCGTCCGGTCGGTGTCGAGCGTCGCCTCCGCGGTCTCGCGGTCCATCGTGTAGCTCGACACCGGTCGCGCGTCGGCGACGAGCTCGTTGAGCCGCGCCTCGATCCGGTCGAGGTCGTCGTCGGTGAACCGCTCGTAGGCCGCGTCGAGACGCGCCCGGTCGGCGTACAGCTGGTTCCCGGTCGTCTGCGCGTCGAACTCGTCGAGCAGCAGCGCCGACAGCAGGTGCTGTGCGGTGTGGTACCGCGAGTGCGCCACGCGGCGGTCGGCGTCGATCTCGCAGGTTACGTCGGTTCCCGGCTCCGGGAGCGCGGGTGCCTCGTCCGAACTACCAGCGTCTCCGGTCGGTTCGACCTCGTGGTGGACCGTGTCCGCCATCTCGGTGTCGACGACGCGCCATGGAGTGTCCCCGTCGCCGTCGGTCGCCCGGATCGTCCCGGTGTCATGCGGTTGCCCGCCGCCGGTCGGGTAGAAGTGGGTCCGGTCGAGGACGATCCGGGCCGGGTCCGAGAGGACGCGCTCGACGGTCGCCTCGAACGTCGTCACCGCGTCGTCCGCGAGGTAGAGTCGCTCGGTCACGGATACAGGAAAGGTCGCCGCCGAAATATATCCACGGCTCGCCGTGGCCGCTTCGGAACGCACCGGCCGGAAAGCCATCCCGCGGCGGCAGAGTTGGGCACCCTCATGTCTCTGAGCGGCCGTGTTGAATCGCCAGACAGCAGCGGGGTGAGCCGCTAAATAAAAGGGGTTGAAATGGGAGAGTCCAGTTCGACCTTCACAGGGTACTGGGGCCTGATCCACACCAGTAGTTATCATACGCAATACTTTGACCGAAAGCTTATCAATTTCAGATTGACGACGTTTTCATAACATCCTGCCGGGGCACTTGATGCTGCTTCGTCGAGAATACCCATGACACCGCCCACCACACCTCGAAGACGGGAACGAGGGCAGTCGACCCTCATCGGGTTCGTCCTGTTGATCGGGATGATTGTCATAGCAGCGTCGGTAACTCTCTACTTCGGAACGGCCATGATGGGCGATCTCAGGGGCGAAATTCAGGGGCAAGACGCGGAACAGACGATGCGGGAGATTGACTCCCGGCTGAGTGAGGTCGCGTTCAGCGACAACCTCGAACACACGCTCGCTTTCGACCCCAGCGAGGGGCAATCGGTACGCGTCGCCGACAACGCGGAGATGGTAATCGAACTCGACGGCGGCCCGAGCTGTACCCCGTTCGTGATTCCGATGGGATCGCTTCACTACGAGAGCGACGGTTACTCGACCGTCACCTATCAGGGCGGTGGGATCTGGAAAGGGACGCCGAGCGGCAACGAGATGATCTCACCCCCCGATATGGAGTACAAGGACGGAACGCTGACGTTTCCGTCTGTGAATATCAACGGCAGCGCCGGCGGACAGGTGGAGACGCTCCAGGCAACCAAGAACCTCGAATACTCTCGTGAACGGTCTCGCGAGTACTCTCAACTGATGGCGAACTGTTCGAACGCGTCGCAAATGACCGTTACCGTCGAGAGCCGCTACGCCGACGTGTGGGGCGAATACCTCGAAAGTGAAGTCTCGACGAATTCGACGTACGACCTCGACAACGCCGATCCCGACGACGACTCGGTGACGGTAACGATCTCCGAAGGCGTGGACTTCGGCGTCGGGGGGAATGAAAGCGAAATCAGCGTCTCGGAGAACGCGACTGTCTCGACGACGGTCCTGGGAACGGAGGTGTCCAGTCAGACACCCATCTGGTGGGGCGGTATGCGAAAATACTGGGCCCCGGTTACGATGGGAGTCGTAACCGACGACGAACAGATGCGGCCGTGGCCCGACGGACCGTACGATCCCGGTGACCCCGTCACCGCCGAACAGAACCTCAACGACCGAGAGACCCAGCTCTCCGAGTGGACTCACGAGTTCGAAGTCGAGGCGGGAGCGACCGTGTCGATCCGAGCGACGCAGTGGTCGTGTGCCGATTACGACTACGCTGGGGCGGACACGTACGACGGAACGACGTGGTATCACTACAACTGCGACGATCTCGGCTCGGTGAACCTCCGCACGGACGCGTCGGCGGGTGAGAACCCGGAGAACGTCAGAGTGCTCAAGAACGGCGACGAGATGCCGGTGATAGAGACGAGGTACCGGCAACGCAACGCCGAAGAAGTTCTCGGCCCACTGCTCAACGAGACGGGACACCTACAGCTAGAGGACAACCAAGTGGTGTTCCTCTTCGAGATCACTGACCCGGACGCCACGTGGGAGAGCGCGAAAGACGATATCGGCGATCCCAATTACAACGACGCGATCGCACTCTTGGAGATAGAGGACCAGGAGGGCAAGGAGGTCGCCGGCGGGTTCGAGATCAGACTGACGACGAACGAGGTCATCATCGAGACCGCCGACAAGTGAGTGAATCGCTCAGCCGATCGAAATCGAACCGCTCGTCTCGGACTTGACCGGGCCCTGCCGTCACGGGCCTGTTACGGCAAGAGCCCCACCGTCACCTTGGTCGTCCGAACGAATACGGTATCGGCCTCGCACGTGTAGCCCGCCGCCGTCTGGTTCCATCCCTCGCGTTCGGCGAACCACCCTTCCCAAGCTTTCTCGTGGCGTGACTCCTCGACCTGGATCGTTACGTTTTGGGCCACGTCGGCCTCGTTGACGACGGTCCCGTTTTCCCGCCTCGGATAGTATATTCCGGAATCCTGCTTCGCGACCGTGACCAGTACCGATCCGTCCACACTCGTCGATGTGACGTTACCGCGCGGATCGATCTCGACCAACGAGATGATCGCCTCCCCGTCTCGACACGTCACGGTCGGTGGGCGTGACACGAATCCGTAGCCGTCGTTCGTCCGTAGGACCGCCCCGTTCTCGTAGCTTATCTCGGTCTCGTCTTTCGTGTACGAGAGTGACCCGGTTCGGACGGTCTCCGCGAACGTCCCGTTATCGAGTCCAACAGACACGGTGAACCTCGCGGTACGGTCCAGCGATAGCGTGCCTCCCGAGAGTCGGAACTCGCCCGCCCGTGTCGGGGCGTTTCCCCGCTCGATGTCGTGAAAGTTCTCCGCGAGCACCGACATCGCGCGCTCGGTGTTGTGTATCTGTTCCTCCTGTTGTTGTTCGGTGATAGCGGCGAATCCGCCGGTGTACACGGCGCTGACAGCGAGTAGGATGAGTGAAAACGAGAGGACGAATCCGACCATATCGCTTACGGCGCGCTCGTTCGCAGTCATGGCTACACACGCTCCACGCGGACCGCGGTCCCGTTGTGAACGAGTCTGATCTCCCCTCCGAAGGCGGTCGACTCGACGGTGTCGATGTCGTCGCGGACGGGGATCACGACCGGGGCTTCGATCGCCCGCGATTCGAGCACGAGGCAGGCGTCCGACCGACAGTCTCCGTAATTCGATGTCAGTCGCACTCGGTAGCGCGAGTTCACGACCCGCTCGGGATGTGACGTCTCGACGGTCATCGTCGAGTTCGTCGGGTCGGCGACGCGGTCCAGTGCCGTGAGTTCGGTCCCGATCCGTTCTCCGATCGTCGTGAGTTCGCCCTCTACCGCCCGCTCACGCTGCGTCTCGACCGCGCCGCCCGCAGTGATGATAAGCCCGGCGATCAGCACGGAGGTAATCCCCATCGTGAGAACGTGTGTCAACGCGACCGAAACTCCCCGCCGGTCGCCGCGAAGCCGGTCTGTTACACCGATGCCTTTCATTCCGAATCACCACCGATCCGAACCGTTATCTGCGACTCCGCAGACACTTTGTCGCTCACGTATTCGACATCGACGACGGCAGTCGACAGCTCGCGGCTCACGTACGGCTGACCGTCACCCGGGTCGGTGTGGAAGTTCCCGGAATCGACGTCGCTGGCCTCGTCGACGAGGAGATGATACGCACCGTCGGACCGGTGACCGTTTTCAACGCGAAGGTCGTACGGGGCGTTCAGTCCTGGAGCGAACGCGAAGCGCTGGGTCCCGTTGATCGCTCCACCAGTGACGTTCACCCGAGTCGCGTTCCCCGAGACCGACTCACTGACCGTGGTTCCGTTGTCGTACGTGACGTCGACGCTGACGGTATTCGACGGGCCTTGGCTAACGTTGAGGCGCCAATCGCCGCCGTCTTCACCCCTGGCGATGAACGTCGTCGGCGTCGGGCTCCGCGGTTCTATGACGAGCTCGAACGGGGTGGATTCGTTGAACGTCGCGTCCTCCACGAGGGTCCAGTGGCTTTGGTTCGCCCGCGAGAGGACGGCTCGTGAGCGGTTGCGCTGCCGAAGAACCTCCCTTTCGAGTTCGGACGCGCTCTCGTTCAACGTCACATCAAGATACGCCGGCCGCCGGTCGACGATCTGCTCCGCCTTCCGATCGCTGTAAACGGTCAACGTCGCGTTCAACTCGTGGATGTCGACGTAGCCGTCTCGTTGTTCAAGCCGGTCGGTGAGGCGGTCGACATCCGTTCGAACGACTTCCAACTGTCGCTCTACCTCGTTCATCTCCCCGAGAGAATTTCCGGGATTGGTGTTTTGGGTGTAGATTGTAGAGTTCAGCACGACGACGAGTGCCAATAGGCTCGCTGCCATCACGACCGCCCCCACGAGCATCAGTTGACCGCGGTCGTCGAGTTTTGGGATCACCAGACGATCACCCGAACTTCGACCACGTTTACCAAGGTCGGGTCGTCGAGGTCCTCGGCGTAGAACTTCGAGACGTTCCCCCCGAGGGTACCGCCGGGACTGTGTGTCAACTCCATCCCGTCGTGAAGCGCTATCGAACGGGTCGCGGTGACCGCGTTTCGACCGGGAGTTCCTTGGACGAACAGCGGCTCCGTCTCCGTCGTCTTCCCCTGCGTCTGATAATCCAGATAGACGTTGTACCGATAGAACCGGGAAGTGAACGTCTCTTCGAGGAGAAGGCACAGCGTGAGTGGCTCGTCCGCTATCGTGTCGGGGCAGTCATCGCCGGGCTGGTACGCGGTCGGCCACCCCGATTGTCCGTCTTGGGAGTCCCAGTACAGTGCGGCTTCACGAAGCGCGTCCCGCTCGTGAGCGGTCGCGAGAACGTCGTCCGTCTGCGTCCCCAACTGTCCCATTGTGTCGCGATCGATCGTTCCGGCCGTTGTGGGGGTAATTACCACCGCAGTCGTCGCTAACAGTAGCGCCGTGAGGATCACGACTGCGGAAATAACGCCTTCGAGAGTGTACGCTTGCCCGCGATCCGCGTCGGACGGCGGTCGCCGTTTCGGCGGACCGGCTACCATAGTCGCACCTCGATACGACAGGTGGCCGTACAGGTGTGGTTCCCTACGTAGCCCGACTCCGGGACGACGACGCGTGTCGCAGCGGCCGTGGACTCGCCCTGATACGGTGGACCGACTGTATGTTGGACCGTCCCGTTTCCGTCGACGAGCGTCACGTTCACCTCACTCTGTTCGGCCGTCGGTATTCCGTCTAAGTTAGACTCGTTCGCGAAAAACGAGTCAGTGCCAGCGCCGTCGAGCACGTTCTTCGAGTCTGGTTGAGTGATCTCCGCGAGGACGTCGGCGGCGTACCTATCGGCCTGTGCGGTCTGTGAAGCGTCAACAGGCGCCGTAAACGGTGTGAAGAGAGTCGGGATGAATCCCACGACGAACGCAGTCGTGAGGAGAAATATCGACACCCCGATGACGTAGTCTTGGAGCGTCTGGCCGCGACGATCCGACGTGAGTCGCTTCGATTTGCGAGGTGGGGTCACTTCGAGTTACCTTACGATCGTTACGGAGGGTGTGTGCGTTCCGCGGGATGGTCGCTGGTGTTATACATCCGATTTCGGTCGGACAGAGGACCGACCTCGGAGAGAGTGGCTCTGTACGAGATAGGACATTAGCTAGTATTTGGACGGAGTCGATA
>NZ_NEDJ01000061.1 GCF_002114285.1 Halorubrum ezzemoulense DSM 17463 | reverse complement strand
AAAGATATATAACTGCCGAATATTACAGTTATTATGGGACAAAGAGCTCTCGGTAAGATACCTGAGGAAGTAGCCGAACAGTACGATGACGAAGCAGAGGAATTGGGCCTCACCCGTGCCAAGTATGTGCGCCAGCGCGTAGAGGCTGGCAGAATCCTGTTTAAAACCAGTGGCCAAATCGACACGCAGCTTCTTAAACAGTTAGTCAACGGTGACACTGCTACGTTCGACACCGATCTCAACACGCTCAAGGACGACATCGACGGCGACTTCACGAACAACATTCTCGCAAACCTGCCGACAGAGGAGAATCGAAAGCTCACTGAGGAAGAGCTGCGTGAAGCAATATTTGGGACTGAAAAAGAGCAGTTGACACAGATTACGAAAGCACTCAAGCAACTCAGAAAAGCTGAGAAAATTGAGTCACTCGTCGGCGGCGGCTACATCAGGACTAATGAGTAACACAGACGAGAATGACAAAAATGTCAACCGATTTGTGACCCTCGAAAGTGAGGAGTCCCGCGAACTGGTCGAGGAACTGCTGGAAATCGAGAAGGTCGACGAGAAGACTGCCTGTAAGATCGCCGACCTCCTTCCGGCGGACCGGGACAAACTCCGTTCCGTCCACGCAAAGGAGCGGTACTCGCTGTCCGGCAACGAACTTGACGAGATACTCGACGTCGTCGCCAAGTACGTCCGTCTAGCGAAAAAAAGGGACGAGCGCGACCTCGACCGCGTCAACACACAGGTCCGTGAAGAGCGACGGCAGGAAGCGACCAAAAAGTGGCGTCTTCAACCAATCAAGAAATTCAGAGAAGCGAAAAAGAAGGATGGCCGGCTAGACCATGACCTGAATGATATGGAGCGTGGCATCAGGCGCTTCGAAGACTTCCTACTCGGCGGAATCGATGCGGACACGGAGTCACGGATCCTCGGCGTCCGTGACGCAATCGACAAAGATATCGAAAAGTTCCGTGATGAGGTCCTCAAAGACTCAGACCTGAGGAACAGCACAATAGCCCACAGGCTCGGGTATTTGAATCAGTTCTACAACGAACTTGACGCCAAGTACGCTGTAGCCGGCAATCCAGTCACAGAACCACTAGCCGACTTCCGCGATAACCACGACACTGACGCAAAACGGCCACATATTCCATTCGACCGGATGCAGGTATTTCTCAACTGGCTAACCCACCCATTCAGCCGTTGCTTCTGGTTGGCTGGGTTCAAGCATGGGACACGCGCATCAGAGGTCATCAATTACGATCTTCGATGCCTCCATATTGACCACCCCATCTTCTGGAAAATCATCGACGAACACGACGTGACGCTAGACCCCCGAATCCGCGACAAGCCAGACACGATACTAGTCTATGAGGAGTTCAACAAGGGCGACGAGATCCCGAACGAGGACACACCGGGCCCCGAGACTGAAGGTGAGATCAGGAACAAAGCCGCTGGGAACAAACGCAAGGAAGAGGGCGGCAGTGTACTCCCACTCGATAGCGAGTTCAAGACAGCGTTAATCGAATACCTGCTCGTTCGGCCACCAACCTATGGCCGTACTATCCACCCTCTATTCGCAATCGGTGGGAATAAAAACGTTGCAAGACGACCAGATTACAACACGATCGCCCAGAGACTCTGGACTCGGAAAAGTTACGAAGATAGTATTCAACGCTTCAGCGAACAGGAGGCGATGGAAAAGTGCCCGACCTGCGGAGAGACGCTCATCGAAGAGAACCTCGCCAACGCTGAGGAAACAGGCCGCCGGTTTCGTTGTCGGCACTGTACCAACCAGTTCTGGCGGTCAATTCACTGGGACACCGGTCTCGACACCGAGCAAAAGGTGACGTTTCACGAGGCCAGACACTACTTTACTAACGGCCACGACCCCCGTGCGACGAAACTCCACGACGGAGCAATTCCAGACAAGATACGGAAAAAGCGGATTCGGGGCGACTCCGACAACGACGGTGATACTGAGGACGGCACGTACAAAGACAAAAATTACGAGAATTACGATGGAGATATCCGTCAGCCGTATCTTGACGGCATCTACAAATTCAACATCTACGACGACCCGATTCCCGCTGTCGGTGAAGGGTGGGATGTATGAGTAAATCAGTAATCGAGGAATACGCCCACAGCTGCCGGATCGTCGAAGAAGAACGTGAAGAGGATTACAACCAGTATCACTAGAAGGGCCGATGGGTCTCATCAAGTCTTTCGAGAACCCGGACAAAGCTCGGCTCTACGCCGACGTACAGACGGTCACAGGCGGCTTCAGAGAGGAGAAGACCGGAGAACGGGGCGTACCACCGGCAGTCGCTAGCTCCCGTGAGGACGTCCTTATGGCCTACTACGCGGCCCAGCCCACCATGTCGATGCAGTGGGTATCCGTACAGTTTGATCTACCCGAGGATCGCGTTCGGGCATACGTTCAGTCACTTCGCAATCGAGCCGAGCAGATACGTACTGAAAACGGCGGCTAATTGCTCTCTTTATAAGCCATGGTATCGGTCTCACTCTCGTAGTCGGTAGATGACAGCCACGACTCTTGAACTACTGTACCCACTAGTCGAAAGAATCCGGGAGATGTGGCGTCAATTCGAGCCTGCCGTCAGCTGATCAGCATCAAGATCCCCGGCCAAGTAGTTGCGACCGTCAGCAGTAAGCGCATAGTATCCATCGTTACGTCGGTCCACGAGACCATACTTGGCAAGCAAACGGCACCTCTCTCCGACGTAATTTGGGTGCGAATCGATATTTCGTCCAATAACCGCGGGTGGAACCTCGCCAGTGTCAGCCAAATCGGTGTCGCTTTCGCTCTCGACGTCGGGGCGACATCCGGGCTGTACTCGCTGGAGTTGCGATAGGTCAGTTCTCCCGCTCCCACCATTCATCGATTTCTTGCGCGCCGATGTCGACGGTTGCGGTGATCCCGCACGAACAGTGGATGCCGACGGTGCCGGGGTGCGTCGTGATCGGGCCCTTCTCTTCTCCACAGCCCGGGCAGTTGACGCGGAAGATATCGCACATACATACCGATCCGTGTGGTCCGGGAAAGCCGCTCTGCTCAGCCTTAACCAACGACCGGTGGTAGAACTGCCTGCTGTTGGTTAAGGCCGAAGCCGCAGGACGTGGAGGTGATGGGGTCAGTGTTCATGATAGGCTAAGTTATCCCGGATTCTGACCCGACACCACCGAAAAATCAGTATCCACGACGCTCACACCCAAGAGAAGCCGTTCCTGTCGTCCTACATCAGGGGGTCAGACCCCCGAAGATACACTTTGATAGTGGAGTGTTTACGTGAGACACCTCATTTCGTCTGTTCATAAATCTCATTCCGCGATAGAAACTACGCGGCCTATTCGCTCACGTTCTCCGAAATTGTAGGACGACTAGGCGTCTATTTTCATAAACGTATCCGTGTGCGTATACGGATACGTATATGTATTTAGAACTGCTCGCTGGCGTGTCTGGCGGAGGCATCCCGGGCCGTGTCGAGGACTTCCGGCGAAGCCTCCTGAAGACCGAGGCGGACGGCTAGCCGTAGCATCTCGCTCCTGTCAGTCCCGTCAGCATCGGCTTCACGCCCGAGTTCTTCGCGGAGAGCCTCTCCAACGTCGTCGAGGCCACCTGTCTCCTCTAGCCCCCGCACGAGCGCCGTAAGACGCTCATCCCGAACCGAGAGTGTCTTTGAGACCTCGCCTGCCTCGACATCGCCGAGCAGCGCGACCATCGTGTCCTCCAAGTTGGTGGTTTCCTCACCTGGGGTGGAATACTCGGCACGTGTCCCGAGTTCCGTGTCCTCTCGCAACTGCTCTAGTTCCTCGTCGTCGTCCGTCATCGGTCACCTCCCAGCCGCTCCACGAGAGTCTCCGCATCGGTCTCATACGCTTCGATGGCTCGCTGGGCCGTCTTCGACGGGCGCTCCAGCGCGAAGAGCGTCCCGCCGTTCATCTGCGCGTTCTGTACGTCTTGGGAGCTGGGGATCTGCGCAGGAGCGAGTGCCTCCGGGTACTCGTCCTCGAACTCTTCGAGGTACGCCTTCCCCGCCTTGGTGCGCTCATCAACCTCGTTCAGCAGCACCATCACGAGCTCGATGTTGACATCCTGCTCCTCCCGGATCGTCTTCAAGTCCCGCCGCAGCTGCGCGGCCTGTCCCGCCTCGAACGGCCCAGGGCGGACGGGTGCGACGACGTGCTTCGCCGCCCAGAGGCCGTTGTACGCGATGTTCGACGTCGAACCGGGAAGGTCTACCAGGATGACGTCGTAGTCATTTTCCACGTAGCCGGTGAGGAACTCGTCGAGCCGACTGTATCGCTCCGCGGCCTCGTCGATATTCCCGAGCGTTGCGTCGAGGCCGTCCAGGCTCTCGTGCGCCGGGATGAGGTCGGGTCCTTCGCCCGTCGGGACGATGAGGTCCTCGACGGCCGTAGGGAGCTTCTCGGAGATCGTCTCCCACTGGTCCTGAAATACCGTGGTGATGTTCGGCCAGCGGTCGTCATCGGCTTGGATGTCGCCCCAGAGACCGAAGTGTTTAGCGAGGTCGCCCTGCTTCCCGGCGAGATCGAGGAGTAGGACATCGTACCCGTGTCGGTCGAGAGCGACGCCGAGATGCGCCGTCGCTGTGGTCTTCCCGACGCCGCCCTTGTCGAGGAAAGTAGCCGCTCTGAGTGCTGGATCGGGCATATACGCTTACGTATTCGTATACGGATACGTAAAAGTACGTCAGACACAACATCGGCAACCGGTATCCTCCCTCGCATTATTCTCTTAACTGGCTACAATACACGGAAATGTAGCGAGAAATGCCACAGCATTCCAATCGTTTCTCTGCGCACAACTGATGCGTGTGTTTCGCGTTCGATCTGAGCGAGTACGACCCGGCAGACCCAGGAACCCCGACCGTATCACCCGACACCACCAGTGTCGAAGAGCTGACTCCTGATCAAGAGACGGCTGAGCAGATCCATCACCAACTGGGTGAGTTCGGGGTATAGGAGAGGATTCGAAGAGTTTTTATTCTTCAGATTGCGGCGGAGAGTGGGTAGAAAAGAAGCATCTCACTCAGAGGATTTCAGAAACATGAACGCAAACCGACGGACGTTGTTGAAGACGCTTGGTGGAGTAGGTACAGTTGTACTCGCCGGTTGTACCGGCGGTGGAGATGGGAGTGACAGTGGGGGCGGTAACGAGACTAGCAGCGATGGCGCAAGTGGCGGCGGCAGCGGCAGCGATCCCGATGAGTGGTCTGAGGCCGATATTTCCTCTGAGGTGGAGTACAGTTTCCCAGAGAGCGAACGCATTAGCTACAAGTCGGACCCGCCCGTAGAGGTCAAAGGACTCAACGCATTCGTTCAGGGCGACGTCCTCGAAGTCCGTGGCACGCTGACTGCCAAGGAGAACATCCCATCCGTCATCGAGATTAGCGCAGAGTTCCAGACGGATGGGGGGGCCAGTACCAGAGATACAGCGCCTATCCGAACGGGCGCGAACGAGGAGCACTCGTTCACGATCAGCTACCGGCAGTCCGACATCGGTTCAGTCACGGGATTCACCCTCGTCATCGACGGGCCGGATCTGTAGTAGACGTAGGCCTTACCAAGTCATTCGAACGACGCTCTTCTGGCGGAGATTGTTGATACAGAATCCTCGTTCAGATATGGAATGGTCGCTCATAGGAAGCAGATTGTTGGTCGCAGTAGTGGCCCTCGATTTGGGGTAGTAGAATCCGGTATTCGGCTACTGATAGGCCCGAGCTGACTCTCAAAGAGACCCCTCAGATACCTATTCCACACGATTTTTAGTAGCGCCACCTCGTTAAGCCTACTGTGCGACTTGACGACTACCCCAAACGAGACGGGAAGCGGGTCTGGCTCAGCCAGAGCGACGAGAACGACGAGGTCGCAGCGCTCATCGACGAGGCGAAGTCTCCCGAGCAGGAGATCGCATTTCGGCTCGGTGTTCAGGCGGGCCTCCGCCGCGAAGAGATCGCCAGCGTCACCAGCAACGACTTCACCCACGCTCCCGACGGCTTCCTTCGCGTGTGGAACGACTACGCGAAGCGCGGGAAATATCGGGAGACTCCGATCCCGAAAGAACTCGCCAGTTCCGTTCGAACGCTCTCGTACGAGCGTGATCCCGACGAGCCGGTTGTCGGCGTCGAGCCGAACTCGATCTATCGCTGGGTGAAGCGAGCTGGCGAGCGACGCTATGCGGCAACCGGTGACGAGGGATGGACCTACCTCGACGTCCACGACCTCCGGCGGACGTGGGGCGGGCATCTCTTGTGGGACTGCGGCGTACTTCCTGCCGTGGTAATGAGCTTCGGCGGGTGGGAGGACTGGGAGACGTTCCGGAACCACTATCTCGGGGAAATGAGTCCGGCAGCTGCCGAGCGAGAACGCAAGAAGATCTCGTACGTCACGGGCAGCGTCGAGTCCGACCCGGGTGCGGATCCGGTTTTTGAGCCGACGATTCAGTCGCGTTCTCTCTACTGATCTATAGGCCTAATCGTAGGCCAATTTGTAGATGGCTCTTGCCCAACCTAGCGAAACAACTATTCGATATATGATATAGGCTGCTACTGACTGCTGAATAGAGAGGCTGTAGTCAGCAACGACACATCCGCATTAGTGTTTCCGACCATGGTACCGTGGGCTGACTGTTTTAACGATTGGGCTCTTTCCTGACACGTAATGTCCTCGACCGGCCCCCTCCTCGGCACCAGCCTCGTCCGTCGTGCCGCCTACGCGGTGGGGCTGATCGCACTGTTCGGTATCGCGTTCGGCTTCACTTGGTCACAAACCATCATCGTCGCGGCTATCGTACTCGTGGGTGAGTCTGCCGAACTCGCGAGCCCGTTACCTGGACTGGATGAACGCCACTTCCGACTCGCGCTCGGCCTCATTATCGTAACTGCCGGTGGGGTCGCCTATTGGGCGCAGGGAGACACCACCGTCGCCGCGGTCGGAGTCGGCGGCGGTGGCTGGCTGATGCTAGACGCACTCTATAGCCTCCGGGAAGGCATCCGATCAGGTGACGACGAGATGGCTGACGCCGACTCCAGTGAACTGTTTCTGTCGATGCAGGTCGGCCATCTCGTCGCCGAGGAACTGAAGGACGGCCCGAAGACGGTCCCGGAACTCGCTGACGCCTGTGACATGACCGAGTCACGTGTCCATGAGGCACTGAACTACCACGAGCAGGCGGACACCGCCTACAAGGACGGCGGTCAGTGGCACCTTGACGAGTCGAAAATCGGGACGTGGGCGTTCATCAGAGACAACACCCGGCGCGCTCTGGCCCGGTTTTTTCGTCCGTTTGGGCTATTCGTACCGTCGTGACTACTTCCTGTCAGTCCCCTCTATTGTGCGGGCTGCGGTGTGACATCCGTCGCAGGATGCGCGCCCTGTATTCATCACGGAATGTTCTATCAATTTGCGGATAGTAGTGTTTCACTGAGTTCGGGAAGAGCCTTGTAGATTTGATTTTACTGTTCAGAAAACCCCCGTTTCCTGTACGCCTGCCTACTCAGATATAGTAGAAGGCTCTGCTGGAACTCTTTACAACTGACACAAAGTCCGTGCTGAATAGAAGGCGCGAATGTGGCGCGCCGGGGTAGCAGCATCAGGGACAATTTGATCCGCTCAGTACAGGGTACACGTATACCGCGACGAGTAATGGTCTATTTTATACACAGTTAGGATACGATGAAATATATGGGAATCACAGTCAGCACAGACAACTGAACATCGGCAGCGTGCCGATAAAATATCCCTTCCGCCGTTTTACTCTCAACCGTGTTCTCGCGTGAACCAACATTCATTCAATTTGACGCAGATTGTCTCTGACGACAACCACGCCGACACAGAGATCTCTTCACTGCGTACGCTATTGGCTCACAGCAACAATTTATGAACGTCTCATAGCCGGCACCCGCAAGTTAACCTCCGTCCCGTCGGTTGTCGCTACGGACACATCACCGCCGGCTTGCGTGACGATTATTCGAACCATCCACAGACCGAGCCCTCCGCCGTGATTGAGTGGCGTCTCTTCTCCCGTTTCAAGGATATCCGCCTCCATCTCCGGCATACCGGGGCCGTCATCTCGCACACGGACCTCAATCCACTCGTTTTCCAACTCGACGAGCTCGATCTCGACTGTAGTGTTATCGTTCAGCTCCACGGCATTTTCTATCAACTCATGGATAGCCTCTCCGAGCGTCGTCTGTAACTGCACCGACCCGTTGTTAGATGTCTCAGTCAAGATCGTTGCGTCCTCGTGTTCCTCTCGGATTTCACTAACGACCTCTCCGATCAGTGGGCCAGCCTCTGTCGTGGCTGCCCCACCGCCTTCGGGATTGAGAACTCGTTTTATTTGTTTCATCTTCTCTATCATCTCTCCCCACTTGTCAAGAATCGGTTTGATGGTCTCGAACTGTTCCGCCCGTTTTTTTGCGTCCGTCTCTCTGCTCATCAGCTTTGTCCAGCCTCGGACTTTTGTCAAATCGTTCCGCATGTTGTGTCGCATCACGCGCTGCATGACGTTCAAGTGGCGACTATACCGCTGCTGGGCAGTGATATCGCGTCCCTCAGCAACGAGTAGGGTAATGTCGTCGTCCTCATCTGTCACGGGTTTTATCGAGAAGTCGATTGTTGCGAGGCCGTCAGCGCCACGCACTTCCGTTTCGTAGCGCACGAAATCTCCGCTTGTGGCCCGCTCAATCGCGTCCTGAACCCCATCGTAGACTGTGTCGGAGTGTGTCCACCACTGGGCTTCATAAAAGGGGTTCCCGACGACGTCGCTGCGCTCGAACCCGCCGAACTCGAGGGCGGCGTCGTTGACCTCGATGACCGTCCCCTCGGTGTCCAACAAGGCCGTGAACTGGAACGTCTGGTTGAAAATGCTCTCGAACCGCCGAGCACGGTCTTTGGCTTCGGTCACATCCCTGAGGTAGACGATCACTCCGTCGATGGCGTCGTCGTCAAGCATGTTCCGGTATCGACTTTCGATGTTGAACCACCCGCCATCCGGAGATTTGAATCGACACTCTGCGGTGACGCTTTCGGTTTCCTCAACGGAACTAAAGAACGCCTCCATCGCGTGCTCGCGTCCGTCTGGATGAACGTAATCGAAGAGGTTCTCGCCAACGAGGGCGTCGGGGTCGTAGCCGAACACCTGCGTCACCGACCCGCTGGTGTAGGTGATTGTCCCGTCGGGATCGAGGATTGTGACGACGTCCTCGGACTCTTCGACGAATCGCTCGGTTCGACGCCGTTGGCGACGGTGTTCGGTCATGTCGCGGACAATTACCGCATACCCGCGAAACACCCCATCGTCGGATTCGAGCGGTGCGTACCGAACGTCAGCGTAGAACTCCGACCCGTCGGCGCGAACTTGCCAGCCCTCGTGTGCGCTCTCGCCGGCGAGACGCGCCTGTTGTATCAACCGCTCCGGGAGGCCGGACTCGCGGTCGGACTCAGGATGGAGTTCAGCCATCGACATTCCGACCGCCGCGTCACCGTCGTACCCAAAGAGGTCCTCGGCACCAGTATTCCACGTTTGAACGGTTCCGTCCTCGTCGACGATGAGAAAGGCGTACTCGTTGACGCTCTCGGTTAGCAGGCGGAACTGTTCGCGTTCCTCATACAACCGCTGCTTGCGGCGCACTTCATCGGTTACGTCCTGCTGGACACCGATGTGGTTGACCAATTCGCCGTCATCGTACACCGGCGTCACCGACAATCGATTCCAGAACTGCTCGCCGTTTTTGCGGTAGTTCCGCAGGTCGACAGTCACCGGTTCCTCGGCGGCAATCGCCTCACGGAGTTCGTCAAGCGCCTCCTGATCTCTATCGTCTTCTTGGAGAAATCGACAGTTCCGTCCGAGCGTTTCCTCTCTGGTGTAGCCGGTCTGTTCGACAAACCCGTCGTTAGCGTATATCAGCGGATTGTCCTCGCGGTCGGGATCGCTGATCGTGATCCCGACGATAGCCTCGTCCATCGCTCGCTCTTTCAGTTCGAGCTCTCTCTTCCGCTCCTCCAGTTCGCGCTTTCGCGCTCGCCGCTCGGTAATGTCCTGAACGGTTGCGACCGTCCCGACAAGTTCAGCTCCGGTGGCCATTCGGTTCGTTATTACCTCGAAGTATCGGGTGGAGCCACCAACTTCCACAGAGACAGGATTCGTATCCTCGAGCTCGTCAATCGGACTGAATGCCCGCTCGAACGCCTCGATAGTCGTAAGGTCAGTATCGGTCGCTGATTGTAATTCCTCTCCCTGCGTGTTCGTTTCGACGAGTTCACCGTCAGTATCGTACACGAACGTCGCGTCGTCGGCTTCCTCGAAGAATCGTGAGCGGGCAGACTGCTCGATCTGTCGGAAGGGTTTCCCAACGAACACTAACACTCCTGCGAGAAACGCGGTCACACCGACCGGTTCGAAGCTCAATCCCAGCATAATAGGCGGTAGTATCTCGGTCGGCAGCGTGCTGACAGCCAACCGCGGGATGATCGGTGACAACGCGAGAACTCCGAGCGCCCCGAGACTTCCACTTGGAAACGCCGACTCACGCAGCGTCGTGAGTAGCCAATAGAAACTCAGTGCCACGAGTGCGTACGTGAGCGAGAACGAGACCCAGTAGAACAACTGCGGTTCAACCACAAGGTGTAGATACGGGCTTTGCTGTAGTTCCGTCGAGACGTACAGTCCGTACAGTGGGTTCGTGAGCTTAACGATGAGGAGACCGAGATAGGTGCCAACAGCGAGTCCGCGGTAACGTCGGTCGCGATGGTATGACCGACCGGTGTACGCGGAAATAAAATACATCCATGCACCCACGCCCGTGAGCCCCCAGATGAGTCCCCCAATGTAGAGCGCGTTGCTAAGCGACTCGCTGGTGGTAACCAGCCCAAGCGCTTGGAACCCTAGCCACAATCCGTTGGTAAAGAGGACCGCTCTGAGCCCGAGCTGCGTATCTCGTCGCCGCAGCCGTGAGCCGTACGCAGCACCCACGAAGCAACTGACCGCAATCCCGGTGAAAATGAGAAAAAGCCCCCAGCGAACCGTACTTGGGTCCCCTGAGATGGTTAAGGGTGTGTGAAAGATTGACATACTATTTAAAATAGATGAGTTGTCTTATCAATTGCGGAATGCGAGACCCTGAGCGCAAGATTCGCAGGCGAATTCTACCGGCTAATTCAGGATATTGACGGAGAAAATAACATCGTTCAGCGGCTGACTACAGCCTCTGTATCGGTCACGCCCTTGTTGACAGGCGGCAGAGAATTCGAAACAGCGCTGCTGAATACAGGGCGCGAGTGTCTCAAATGAAGGGCCAAATGTCACCAAGTCGCGCGACATCTGGGTGATCCTGAATTACTCCAACTGGTCCAGCAGCCGACCGGCTCCAACGCCACATAATCCATCCGAAAGCATTCATCGATCTAACTGAGAAGTTGTATATGAAGCGACGACAGGCGAGTTGATCGACCGCCTCGACCGCGATCGCAGCAACGTGAACCGGTCGCTGAACCGGCTCCGCGAAACCGGGTTCGTGACGGGGGGCGCCGAATCATCGACGAGGGAGGGCACGTACACCAGTACTACGCCCTCGTCGAGGCGTCCGAGACCGTCGTGGCTTGGGCGATGGACCGCTAGCGATCGGCCGCGCTCAACGCTGTCGGGTCGGAGTAGCTGGGCCCTCCGACGAAGCGCCATCGCCGCGCCGTCCCTATCCGACGGCAGGTGCGAGCGGCGGCCACCCACCTGGAGCGAGAGCGGATAGCACAGTCGCGTTCCTCGGTGTCGGCGGGCGTCGGATGCGGCGCGTCGCCGCGAACGGGACCGGTTCGTTTCACTCCGCGTCTACACGCGGCAGTTCGACGACGAACCGAGCCCCTCCGCTCTCGCTGTCTTCGACCCACACCGCGCCGCCGTAGCGGTCGACGAGCGTCTTGACGAGGTACAATCCGAGGCCCGTCCCCTCGCTGTCGATCCCCTGCGTGCCCTCGTCGAAGACCGTCCGCTTCAGGTCGTCCGGCACCCCTGGACCGTCGTCGGCGACGGCGACGCGGACCCGGCCCGGAAGCGCGTCCGTCGAGACGCGGATCGACGGGCTGTCGCCGTCGTTGTGAACCACGGCGTTATGTAACAGGTTTCTGAACACGGATTTCAGCATCTCGTGGGCGAGCACGGGCTTCTCGTCGGATTTCCCGACTCTCGTTACGCTAACCGACCGATCGCTCGAGCGGACAGCGTCGATCTGTCGG
The DNA here is from genome assembly GCF_002114285.1 of Halorubrum ezzemoulense DSM 17463. Lineage (GTDB taxonomy): Archaea > Halobacteriota > Halobacteria > Halobacteriales > Haloferacaceae > Halorubrum > Halorubrum ezzemoulense. The sequence continues at coordinate 7,315 of NZ_NEDJ01000061.1, read as the reverse complement.
GTCAGCACGGGGGTCAACGCCACCGGTTCGGGGTCGCTGTCGAACTCCATCAGGAGCTCCGTGACCTCCCTGGCCGAGACGGTGATATCGACCGCTTCGGCGGCGGCCGTCCGGATGGCCTTGAGAAGCCGGTGGTTCTCGGTATCAAGACGGTGCTCAAGGAGTTCTGCGCTTCCGCTGACGACTTGGAGCGCGTTGCGGATATCGTGGCGAACGATCTTGTTGAGGACGGAGAGATTGTCCCGCTGCCGTTCGAGACGGTGCTCGTATCGACGGAGCGGCGTGATGTCCCGAGCGTATCCCAACATGGCGTCGTCGTCCGTGCCCGCGACCCGGTATGGAATCTTCGTCGTCTGGAACAGCCGCGTCTCGCCGTCGGCCGTCGTCAGCTCCTCCTCGGGGATCTCGAGCTGTTCGTCCGACTCGATCACCCGCTGGTCGTCGGCCCGGAAGTGAGTGGACTGGGCGCTGTCCGGGAGGATTTCAGCGTCCGTACACCCCTCCGTCTCGGCGACCGTCAGTCCGTACGCCTCCGCGGTCGCTTCGTTGGCGAGGAGGTACGTTCCGTCGTCACGTTTCGCGAAGATCAGGTCGGGGACGAGGTCGATGATCTGCCGGAGCTCGTTCCGGGCGCGTTCGATCGCCGCCTCCTGTTCCTTCTGTGCGGAGATATCGAGATGGATCCCGACGGCCCGCGTCGGGCGGCCGTCGGCGTCACGGTCCACGATCTTCCCGGCGTCCCGAATCCACAGCCAGTCGCCCTCGGCCGTACGCATCCGGTGATCGCAGTCGTACATCTCGGTCTCGCCGTCGATGTGAGCGTTGAGAGCCGCCTTCACACGCGAGATGTCATCGGGATTAACGCGTTCTTCCCACGTGTCGAGACTGGGTTCGATATCGTCCGGCGAGAGGCCCAGCATCGTCGCCCACCGGTCGTTGAACACGACCTCGTCGGTCGTCATGTCCCAGTCCCAGACGCCGAGATTAGCGCCCTCGACAGCCAAGTCGAGCCGCTCGCGGAGTTGGGCGAGCTGTTCGTCGCGCCGCTTTCGATCGGTGATTTCCTGAAACACGCCGACCGCCGCGACCACGTCCCCGTTCGCGTCGGTCCGGGGTTCGCCGACCGTCCGGATCCAACGCGTCCGGTCCTCCGCGGTAACGATCCGGAGTTCGAGGTCGTACGACTCCCCCTCGTCGACGAGGCGGTCGAACGCGTCGGTGACGACCCCCCTGTCCTCGGGGTGGTAGAAGTCGAACCCGTCTTGTAGACTGGTGCGCGCGTCGAGCGGCAGCTCGTGGATCCGATACACCTCGTCGGTCCAGTGTAACGACTCGGTCGTGAGATCGACCTCCCAGCCGCCGACGGCGGCGCTCGCCTGCGCGCGCTCGAGGAACTCGCGGGTCTGTTCGAGTTCCCGCTCGCGGGCCTTCCGCTCGGTGATGTCCTTGTTCACGCAGACGAGGGTGCCGTCGTCCAGAAGCGAGAGCGAGACGTCTTGGGGGACGCCGCTCCCATCGCGGCGCCGCCCCTCGGTTTCACCGCGCCACTCCCCCTCTCGTTCGAGCTGCGGAAACACGTCTCGTTCGATCCGCTCCTGCTCCGCGTCGCCGTACAGCCGCCGCCAGCTCTCTCCGAGCAGCTCGTCGGGCTCGAAATCGAAGATCGCGGCGTGAGCCCGATTCATGTACACGTACTCCTCGTCGTCGAGGATCGCGATACCGTCTATCGCCGCGTCCGCGGCCTCCGACAGCCGCGTCCGGTCGCCGTCCGGCGCCGGCGAGACGGTCACGGTCATCCCGGTCGCCGACGGATGAGTCCCGATGCGAACCCACCGCCGGTCGATGCCGTCGTACGCGGTCACAGACAGCGTTTCACGTGTCTCGAACGCGTGTCGGAGACGGGCCGCTGTTTCTGCGCCGAATCCGTCCCGTAACTGCTCCCAGACGGTCTCATCCAGCGGGACGCCGTCCGCGCTTCCGAACAGGTCCGAGGCGGGCTCGTTGACGAACGAAAGCGCGCCGCGTTCGTCCAGCGCGAACAGCGGGTCCGTCACTCCTCCGAGGACCTCCGACGGCGACGTGCCCGGTGCGAATTTCCCCGCGCCGTTCATCCCTTGTCACTCCACATGACCGACGTACGCGGAGCGCCTACTTGAGTGCGTTGCGCTGATTCCCAGAGATAATATCTGAATTCCTCGGAGGCGGATTGCGGCCGTTCGGTCTCGACACCGACCGGTCGCACCGATACGATGATAATCATGCGCGTTGATACGATCGCATGTACTATCCCGCTGGTCGGTCTGGCGTGGATGACGAGCTACTGGCATTCGCCGAGGCGCTCGGCGGCGCCGAGTCGGTCGACGTCGTCCTCGCCCGCTCGCTCTCCGTCATCCGGTCGCTTCTCTCCGACGCCACCGTCACGTACCACGGGCTCGACGCGGGGTCCGACGCCGTGACGACGTTCGAATCGACTGACACCACCGAGGCCGTCCACAGATCGGGAGACGAGTCGGTGCCGGTCTCGGTCGTGCGCTCCGCGATCGAAGCCGAGTCGGTCACGAGGGGCGACGCGTTTGTGACGGAAACCGACGCCGAGGGGTGGGACACGGCTACAACGGGGGACACGGCTACAACGGATCTCTTTGCGCCCGTCGCCGATCACGGCGTCCTCCGCGTGACGCTCCCGTCGGCGGACGGAGCCGCCGATCGAACGACTGCCCTGATCGAGCGGGTCGCATCGGCGGCTGCAGCGGCGCTGAACCGAGTCGGGGGGAGCCGCGAACCGGACCGCGAGCGGCGACGGGACGCGGCCGCGCTCGACGCGGCGGCGCTCCACCAGTTCCACGAGACGACGATGGCGGGGGCCGAGTTCGACGCGGCGGTCGCGGAGCTGCTCTCGCTCGCCCGCGACTACGTCGAACTCGACGTGGGGATCTTCTCTCGCGTCGAGGACGAGACGTACACGGTCGAGAGCGTCGCCGACCGGACCGGAACGTACGAGACCGAGGCGACGTTCGACGCCGCGGAGGCGGTCTGCGCGGCCACGCTCGGCGGGAACCCGACCGAACCGGTGGCGTTCGCTGACGTGACCGAGACCGAGTACGCGGCGTCCTCGGCCGCGGAGGGCGTGGACGCGTACATCGGCGTGCCGGTGTTCGTCGACGGCGCGAGTTACGGCACAGTCGCCTTCTTCAGCGAGGAGCCGCGGTCGGCGCCGTTCCGAGCGGGCGAGCGTGAGTTCGTCAAGCTCCTCGCGCAGTGGGTCGGAACCGAGATCGAACGGCGGCACCGGTTCGAGGAACTCGAGCGGTACGAGACGATCCTCCAAGCGGTCGACGACCCGGTGTACGCGCTGGACGCCGCCGGCGAGTTCACCTTCGTCAATGAGGCGGCGAAGCGGGAGTTCGGCTACGGCGACGAGGTGATCGGCGCCGATCCGTCGATCGGGATGGATGAGGCGGACATCGCTCGCGTCCGGGAACAGATCGTCGACCTGATAGCGGAGGACGAGTGGTCGAAACAGGCCGAGTTTGACCTCCACACCGCCGATGGGAGCCGCAAGATCGTCGAGAACCGCATCGCGCTGATCGGCGACGACGAGTTCCGGGGCTCGGCAGGCGTTCTCCGCGACATCACGTCCCGGAAACGACGGGAGCGACAGCTGACGTCGATCAAGCGGGCGATCGAGCAGAGCGCCGATGGGTTCGCCATCCTCGACGACGGGGAGTACACGTATGTCGACGAAACGCACGTCGAGATGTACGGCTTCGAGAGCAAAGCGCAGCTTCTCGGGGACAGCTGGCGGCGGCTGTACGACGACGACGAGATCGACCGGCTGGAGGCCGAGGCCTTCCCGGCGCTCGAGGCCGAGGGGAGATGGCGCGGGGCGGTCACCGGTCGGCGCCCCGACGGGACGACGTTCCCGGCGGAGCTCTCGCTGACGATCATCGAGGACGGCCGTCTCGTCTGCACCGTGCGCGACGAGACGGACCGGAAGGAGCGCGAGCGCGAGCTGGAACTGAAAGAACGGGCGATGGACGAGGCCACCGTCGCGATCCAGATCGCCGACGCGACGCGAGACGACAACCCGCTGGTGTACGTCAACGACGGGTTCGAGCAGGTGACGGGGTACGCGTCCGAGGAGACGCTCGGCCGGAACCCGCGGTTCCTGCAGGGCGACGACACCGACCCCGAGCAGAGGGCGCGGCTGCGCAAGGCGATTGAACGGGACGAACCGGTGTCGCTCGACATCCAGAACTACCGGAAGGACGGCACGCAGTACTGGAGTCGCCTCTCGATCACACCGGTCACCGACGACCAGGGGACCGTCCGGAACTATATCGGTATCCAACAGGACGTCACCGACCGCAGGGAGCGCGAGCAGAAGCTGTTCGCGGAGCGCGAGCGGTTCCGCCTGTTGCTCGAGAGCGTCGACGAGTACGCCTTCCTCGCCGTCGACGAGGAGGGGCGGATCCAGACGTGGAACGAGAACGCAGAGAGCCTGTTCGGCTACGACGAGGAGGCGGCGGTCGGCATGTCGACCGCCGAGCTTCACCGGACCGACGACCGGGAGGTCGGGGTGTCCGATCGCCTGCTGGACCAGGCCCGGAGCGCCGGCCAGAGCGCCCACGAGGGGTGGTACGTTCGAGCCGACGAAAACCGGTTCTACGCGGACGTCCGGTACGCCCGGCTCGAACACGACGACGGGACGTTCCGCGGGTACGCGATGATCGTCCGCGACATGACCGAGCGACGCCGCCAGCAGCGTCGGACCGAGCGGTTCGTCGAGGAGTCCGACGACGTGATCACGGTCGTCGACACGGCCGGGACGATCACGTACGCCAGCGGGTCGAGCCGGAACGTGTTCGCGCACGAACCGGACGACCTCGTCGGCGGGAACCTCTTCGATCACGCGCACCCGACCGACCGGAAAGAGACGATGGAGGCGTTCTTCGAGGCCGTCGAACGGTCGGACTCGAACCGAGAGCTGGAGTTTCGGCTCGAGTCGGGCGACGGCGAGTGGCTCAACGTCGAGGGGCAGTGCCGGAACATGCTGGACGACGGCGCCGTCGACGGGATGCTGCTGTACCTCCGCGACGTCACCGACAGGCGCGAGCGCGCCCGGCGGTTCGAGAGCGTGTTCAACCAGACGTTCCAGTTCGCGGGGCTGTTGAACCCGGACGGCACGGTCGTGGAAGTGAACGACACGGAGTTCGCGTTCGGCGAGGAGACGCGGGAAACGCTCGTCGGAGAGCGGTTCTGCGACACGGCGCTGTGGGAGCACTCGGACGCGGCGAGGACCGACCTCCGCACCGCGGTCGAGCGAGCCGCGGAGGGCGAGGGCACCCGGTACGAGACGACGATGTACGGCGCGAACGGGCTGGTGACGGTCGACCTGTCGGTGAAACCCGTGACGCGCGAGGACGGCGACACCTCGCTAATCGTGGTCGCTGGCCGGGACGTCTCCGCCGAGCAACGCCAGCGGCAGCACCTCGACGTCGTCCATCGGGTGTTGCGACACAACATGCGGAACGACCTCGGGAAGGTCCGGGGCTGGGCGGAGTTGATGTGCGAGGAATCGGACCGGGACGCGCGCTCGGAGCATCTGGCGACTCTCAACCGCATCCTCGACAAGTGGGAGTCGATGACCGAGCGGGTGAAGCAGATTCGCCGGGCCTCTCAGCGGATCGACCAGTCGACGGGAGCGGACCCCGATTCGCTGGTCGCAGACGCCACGGATCCGGTTCGTGACGAGTACCCGGACGCGACGATTTCGACCGAGGTGTCGGCCGACGCGCTGACGCGCGTTCCGGCGACGCTGCTCGACGCAATCCGCGAGCTCGCGGAGAACGCGGCGAACACGGGCCCCGACGCCGACGTCGAGGTCGAACTCAGCAGTCCGGAGGACGGCTGGATCGAAGTCAGCGTGCGCGACGACGGACCGGGGCTCCCGCAGATGGAAGCCGACGCGCTCGAAACCGGCGAGGAAACGCCTCTCAACCACGGCAACGGGCTCGGGCTGTGGATGGTTCGGATGATCACCACGCAGGCCGGCGGCGACATCTCGGTTCGTACGGCGGAGGCCGGAACCGACGTGCGGCTCCGCGTTCCGACGGAGTGATCACGGACAGGTGCGGCGGAAGAGCGCGAAATCGGCCGCGAGTCGCCCCCGCCCGCTGAAACCGTTCCCCTGAGGGGTTTGGCCACGCCGGTCGGTCAGTCGCCCCGCCCGTCGGGGGCCAGTCCGAACGCCTCGTCGCGGACGTGGGTCTCGACGAGCAGCAGGTACGTCGCGTGGCTCCACTGGAGGTTCGAGTTCCACCGGATGTCGCCGCTCCCGTCGACGCGCTCGGGAAGGAGGCCGGCAGTCGTCGTCCACTCGTGAGCGTCATCGAACACGTGATCCGCGACCGCGTCCGGGTCGCTCCCGCCGAGCTAGTGGGCGACGTGAGTAATTCTTCCTCGAGTACGCGAGTCACCGAGAGAGACTACGTTGGCGGGCTCATCGGCGACAACGACACCCCAAGAGGCGGTACGTGAAAGTGCGGCGAGTGCACAAATCAATCCCGAGGATTACGTCGGTGGGCTCGTTGGCCGCAACGACGGGACGGTGTGCGACTCCCAGGCGGATGGCAAGGTGTCGGGCAGCGGTTCTAACGTGGGCGATCTCATCGGTGGAGGAAACGTGAAAAAAGAGTGCCAAGCGTAGGGGCACCGACCGGTGTTCGGGCCCGCGAGCGGTCGCGGCCCCTCGGAGCGAGAGTTGAGGTGGTAGCCTGACCAATAAGGCACGCTCGGTGCCACCACTCGTGTGTGCGGACGTCCGTGCGACGTGCTGGACTCAGCCTCTGTGTCTCGTACTAGGGTGTCATAGAAGAGTTAGCACGACATTTATTTCGCGAAATCACAGCTGAATCAGGCGATAGAATGCGTTTGCGAGTGTACTGCTGAGATTTTTACCAGATTGCGTTGATGTTCGTAACGGCCTGCTGATACTGTCAGCTAAATATTCTTTAGGTTAGAGTGTGATTAGCAAGTATGTCCACGCTTGACGCCGCCACTCTTGACGACCTCCGCGACGCTCTCGCGGAGGTCGAAGATAAAAAGCCGACACAGCGGCTAATGGCGGTGATCAACTATCTTGAAGAAGACGATGCAACGATGGCGGAGGTTGCTGAACGATACGGATACACCGGTCCATGGTTGTCTCGGTGGGTTGGCCGGCTCGACCGGCTCGCCGATGAGCCGGTCGAGCAAGTCGCCTACGACGATCCGCGCGAAGGCAGACCAACCGAACTCTCTGATGAACAGCACA
>NZ_NEDJ01000060.1 GCF_002114285.1 Halorubrum ezzemoulense DSM 17463 | reverse complement strand
GGGCGGCGGGGGCGGAGTCGTCGACCGCGTCAAGCGTCGGGTCGACCGCGAGACCGGCACCGGCGGGTTCGTGAGCTTCTTCCGCAACAACGCGACGTACGCGATCCTGCTGGCGATGTGGGTCACGTTCGTCGCGCAGTGGGTCGCGCTGTTCGTCGGCGGCCAATCGCTCCACAACACCCTGTTCGTGCTCCAGTCGGAGGCGGTCACGAACGTCTGGACGTGGGTGACTTCGGTGTTCTCGCACGCCCCGGGACAGCTGTTCCACATCATCGGCAACAGCGTGGTCATCCTGTTCTTCGGCCCCCTCGTCGAGCGCGCCGTCGGGTCGAAGCGGTTCGCGGCGTTCTTCTTCGGGGCGGGGATCGCCGCGGGGCTCGGCCACGTCCTCTTCGCGATCGCGACGAACGCCCCGCCGACGGGGGTCCTGGGCGCCAGCGGCGCCGGCTTCGCGATCCTCGGCGTCCTCACCGTCTGGCGGCCGAACATGCAGGTCCTCCTCTTTTTCGTCATCCCGATGAAGATCAAGTACCTCACGTGGGGGATCGCGGTCGTCTCCGCGCTGCTCGTGGTCACGAGCGGCACGGGCGGCGTGGGCGGCATCGCGCACCTCGCGCACCTGATCGGGTTCGCCATCGGGCTCGCGTTCGGCAAGCGCAACGAGGGGCTCGCCCGCTCCGCGGGCGGCATGGGCGGCGTCTCGATGGGCGGCGCCCGCGGCCCCGGGGGTCCGGGAGGCCCCGGCGGTCCGGGCGGACGCTTCTGATGGACCTCGCGCGGCCCGATCTCCGTCCCGATCCGTCGCTGTCGCGGCAGGAGATGGAGTCGCTCCAGCGCGAGATCGCGGCGGCCGCGGCGTTCGACGACGACCACGCGCTCGACCCGGCCGCCGTCGCGGTCGAGTCGGCCGCCTCGCTCGCCGACGGCCTCCCGCCGGCTCGCCCGGACGCGGTCGCGAACGAGACGCTCCCCGGTACCGGCGGCGCGGTGGAGGAGTCCGGTGTGCCCACCGTCGTCGGCGTCGACCAAGCGTTCCGCACCGACCGCGCGGGCGACCGTCCCGACGCCGCCGTCTCCGCTGCGGTTGCGTTCCGCGACGGGACCGTGGTCGAGTACGCGAGCGCGACCACGCCGCTGTCGATCCCGTACATTCCGGGCCTGCTCGCGTTCCGGGAGGGCGAGCCGATACTGGCCGCGCTCGACGCGCTCGACGCCGAGGCCGATCTGCTGGTCTGCGACGGCTCCGGCCGGATCCACTTCCGGGAGGCGGGGCTCGCGACGCACGTCGGCGTCCTGTGCGACGTGCCGAGCGTCGGCGTCGCGAAGAGCCTCCTCTGCGGCGAACCCGACGAGCCGACGGCCGAGCGCCCCGCGGGCTGGCGGACGCCGATCCGCGCGGACGACGCGGTGACGACGGCCGAGCCGGGGACGGTGATCGGCCACGCGTTCCAGTCACGCCAGTACCCGAACAGCAGGCGGGTGAACCCCCTCTACGTCAGTCCCGGGCACCGCGTGTCCGCGGAGAGCGCCGTCGACCTCGTCGCGGCGCTGTGCGCGGGCTACAAGCTCCCCGAGCCGACGCGGCTCGCGGACGCGCACGCGGAGCGGGCGAAAGGCGACGCGGAGTGAGCGCGGAGGCCGTTTCGGACAGACACTGTGTCACCTGTTGCCACGGGCAGGCGGTTTTTAGACGGTCGCCCGCGAACGCAGAGACATGGGAGACGACGACGCCGAGAGTCCGATGTCCGCCGAGGAGTTCCGGTCGCTGACCGACGGGCTGGTGCGACAGAGTTCGGGCGGCGGGACCACCGTCTACAAGAACGCCGCGGGGGTCGGCTGTCCGAACCCGGACTGCGACCGCGGCGTCTTCCAGACGCTGTTCGTCAGCGACCACGGCTGGCAGCAGATCGGCGCCACCCGCGACGGGATCGACCTCTGTCTCGTCAACACGGAGTCGAAGCGGCTCGTCTTCATCCACGACGAGTGAGCGGTCCGGCGCGACGCCGTCAGTCGTCGTCCGCGGGGGAGCCGGCGTCCGGCTCGGCGGCGCAGCGGTTCGGACCGAGTTCGAGTTCGATCGCGGCGGTCTCGTCCGCCGGCGACTCGACCCCGCGGTTGGCCGCGATCACCGACTCGTAGTTCGGCGGCTTCTCCGGCAGCGTCCGCGTGATCCGTTCGACGAAGTCGTCCGCGTCGAGGCCGAGGACGTCGATCTCGCCGCGCGCGGCGCCGACCGTCGTGAAGACGGGCTCGCCGGGCTCGATCTCCCCGGTCGAGCCGTCGTTCGCGACGGCGAAGTGGCCCGGGCAGACGACGACGCCGTCCGGCTGCGCGAGCAGCGTCCCGTGGAGCGAGTCGTACAGCCGACGGGCCGCGCCCGCGGCACCCCCGTCCGAGACGCCTCCACCGTCCGCGCCGCCCTCGCCGCCGTCGTCCGCCGAGAACTGGAGCTCCGTCCGGCCGACGCTGTCGGTGAACAGCGTGTCGCCCGTGAGCACCGCCGCGTCGCCGACGAGGTAGCCCGCGCCGTCGTCGGTGTGCCCGGGCGTCGCGAGCGCCTTCAGGTCGACGCCGCCGGCGTCCAGCGTCTCGTTGCGTTCGATCGGCTCGAACTCGGAGGCCACGTCGCGGGCAGCGGCCGCGGCGGGCAGGTAGTACGGGACACCGAGGTCGTCAGCGAGCGCCCGGCCGCCCGAGAGGTGGTCCGCGTGAACGTGCGTGTCGACGACGGCCGCGATCGACGCGCCGCGTTCGGCGGCCGCCTCGACCCACTCGTCGCCGTGTCTGGAGACGTCGATAGCGACGGCGACGCGGTCGGGGCCGTCCCGGGCGTCGGATCGGTCGGCGGGAACGTGGTCCGCGTCGCCCGGCTCGCGACCGCCGACCACGAGGTAGCCCAGACACCCCTTCGCGCGGCGCTGGACCTGGACGAGGTCGAGCGGCGGGGCCGCGTCGGGCCGGTCGCCGAGCGGGACCTCGGTGCTGTCGTACACCGCGGACCAGCCGCGCATGCCGTCGGCGACGACGGTCACGTCCTCGTACCCCGCGGCGTCGAGCTCGGCGGCGAAGTCGTCGGAGGCCTTCCCCTTCGCGCACAGCGTGATTACGCTGTCGTCGGGCGAGAGCCCGGTCTCGCGTTCGAAGTCGTCGACGTCGAACTCGTGGAACGGCTTGTAGAAGTAGTGGACCGCGTCCGCCACGCGCCACCCCGCGAAGCTCTCCTCGGGTCGCGTGTCGACCACGGCGAACGAGCGCTCGCCGCGCCGTCGCTCGTCGATCCTGTCGCGGAACTCGTCGGCGGCTATCGTCTCGGCCATGGTGCTCCCATCGCGCCGCGGGATCAAAAGCGCTGCCGCCGACACGGCCGAGGAGCGAAGCGGGCGAGCGCGATGAAGAGGATTTATTCGGACCGCCGGGCAACCGGGCGTATGGTCGAGGCGTTCGCGGTCGCCAGCGGGAAGGGCGGCACGGGGAAGACGACGAGCACGCTCGCGCTCGGGATGGCGCTCGCGGCCGACCACGACGTGACCGTCGTGGACGCCGACACCGGCATGGCGAACCTCCTCTTTCACGCCGGGCTCGACGACGCGGCGGTTACCCTTCACGACCTCCTCGTCGAGGGCACCGCGACGGACGTGAACGAGGCGACCTACGAGCGGTTCGGACTCTCGGTCGTCCCCTGTGGCACCTCGCTCGCGGGCTTCGAGGCCGCGGAGCCGGAGCGGCTCCGCGACGTGGTGGCCGAGCTCGCGCGCGACACCGACGTGCTCCTGCTCGACTCGCCCGCCGCGCTGGGTTCGAAGTCCGCCGTGCTGCCGGTCGTCCTCGCGGACCGCGTCGTCGTCGTCGTCGAGCCGACGATCCCCGCGCTCTCTGACGGCCTGAAGGTCCAGGAATACGCGCGCTCGTACGGCACGGAGACGGCCGGCATCCTGTTCAACAAGGTCAGAGGCGGGGCCGACGACGTCGCCGCGCAGGCGGAGCGCCACTTCGGCGGCTCCGTCCTCGCGAACGTCCCCGAGAGCGACGCGGTCCGCGCGGCGCGCCGGGCCGGCGGGCCGCTGATCGCGCACGCGCCGGAGAGCGAGGCCGCCGCGCGCTACCGGCGGGCCGCCGACCGGCTCGACGTGCGCGACGGCGACGGCGACGCGGTCGCCGACCGGTTCCGCAGCGCGGTCGTGCCCGACACGCCATGAGCGGAAGCCCGGAGGGCGACGGGTCGGCGTCGCCGACCCTCACCGTCCCGCGGGGGACGCTCCTGCGCTCGCGGGTAGTCTCCGACGTGGGAACGACGCTGTCGCGCGCGCTCGACCGCGGGCTGACCGGCTACGCGACGCTCGTCCCGCAGGAGACGCTGCTGCTCTCGGGCAAGGCACGCGGCGTCCTCACCTTCGAGGACGGCGTACCCGTGCTGGCGTACAACACGGTGACGGACAGCGGCGGACCGGACGCGCTCGCGGAGCTCGCGGTCCCCGGCCCCTACCGCGTCGAGCTGTACGCCGTCGACCGGAGCGGACTGGCGGCGGCCCACGAGGAGGAGTCGCTGCGGGTCGCGCCCGACGCGGCCGCGACCGAGCTGGCCGACGACGCCGACCTCGCCGAGCGGACCCGCGACGCGGCGCCCGGAGAGCGACTGCGCGACGGCGACGACGAGGACGACGCCGTCGCCGCCTTCCTCGCGGACGACGACCGGATCGATGCGATCCGCGAGCAGGCGCGAGCCGAGGCCCGCGACCGCGCGGCCGAGTGGGGGCTCGACGACGCGCTCGACGGATCGGCCGAACCGGACGGGGACGACGCCGACGCGGCGGCCGGGGACGGTGCGGTGAGTGGGGGCGCGGTCGACCGCTGACCGAACGGTTATTCCGGCCCGGCCCGTCATGTCAGTATCACAGTCCTCCGACTGCTGCGGCTGACGACGACCGCCGACTTCGCGAGCTGGTACGCCGCCGGCCGCGCGTACACGGCCGGCGTCGCCGAGGGAATGGGCTTTTCGGGCGTCGACAGCCTCAACGGCGACCGAGTCGAGCGCCGCCTCCGGACGGCCCCCGACGAACTGACGCCGGACGAGGCCCGGTCGGTCGCGGCGACGCTGCTCGCGGACGGGGCGTTCTCGGAGCCGTACTGCGAGTGGCTGCCGACGTGGTACGAGCTCGCGCTCATCGCGCCGGTGCGGTACTGCGACTGGCGGCTGCGCCGAGTCGCCGGCGCGGTCGCCGACCGGGCGTCCGTGACCGCGACTGCGCCGCGGTTCTCGCGGCCGGCCGACGTGCGGATCGACGGCGCGCCGGCGCTGTCGCGGGCCTCCGGCTTCCGCGAGCGGTTCCTGCTCGCCGACTCGCTGCTCCACTTAGAGTGGTTCGTCCACGTCGCGGCCGCGGACGGCATCGACGTGCCCGCCGACCTTATCGCGCGGACCCGCGAGGAGTCGCTGTCGTACTACGGCGGCGATCGGGACCACCTCTCGCCGGACGTGCGTCGGTTCCAGCGGCACCTGTTCGCCGACGACCGCTGGGTCCGGCGCGTCGACGAGGCGTACGACCTCGACAGCGCCCTGTTCGGGCTCTGGGAGCGACTGCTGCGCGACGAGCGTCGGCGGCTCGACGAGAGCTGACGACGCGAACTCCGAGCCGAGGACAGTCGTCCGGAATGCTGTTACAGCCCCTGTAACTCGTTACGGGATCCGAACGCGGAACGGGAGGTAAGTATAGGCCGATTCATCGATTACGAGGTTGTACGAATCGGTATCCGGTTCGCTGTCCCCGACGCTCCGGCCCTCGTTTTGACGGACGATCGGTGTTCAGTCGTCGACGAACTGTTTCCGGTCGGGCTACCGCACGGTGCCCGTCGCTCGTTCGCGGGTTCGCGTCCGGGACGATCCCCCATGCTGCGCCGTCGGAGACAACTCGGTCCCGAGTTGTGTTTTATTCACCGTTTCGCATGCCGGAAGCTTCATAGGTCGCCTCGCGGATCCTCCGGGTACACGAATGGCAGTACTCTTGCTGGAGGACGTCGACGCCGACGACGTCGGGACCGTCGGCGGGAAGGCCGCGTCGCTCGGCGAACTCATCGGTGCGGGGCTCCCGGTGCCGCCGGGGTTCGCCGTCACCGCGGGCACGTATCGAACGTTCATCGAGGAGGCCGGGATCGACGACGAGCTGTTCGACGCGGTCGACGTGGACCCGGAGGACTCCGCCGCCCTCCGCGAGGCCGAGGCGACCGCCGAGCGGCTGATCCTCGACACCCCGTTCCCCGATGAGGTCCGCGAGGAGATACTGGAACAGTACCGGGCGATGGGCGAGGAGGGCGAGGAGGCGTTCGTCGCGGTCCGCTCGTCCGCGACCGCCGAGGACCTCCCCGACTCCTCGTTCGCCGGCCAGCAGGAGACGTTCCTCAACGTCCGCGAGGACGACCTCCTCCGGCGCGTCAAGGAGTGCTGGGCCTCGCTTTTCACCCAGCGCGCGATCTACTACCGGCAGCAGCGCGGGTTCCCGCACGCGGACGTCGACATCGCGGTCGTCGTCCAGCGGATGGTCGACGCCGAGAAGTCCGGCGTGATGTTCACCAGCCACCCCTCGACGGGCGACCCGCAGGTCACCATCGAGGCGGCGTGGGGGCTCGGCGAGGCGGTCGTCTCCGGAACCGTCTCGCCCGACAACTACGTGTACGACCGCGAGCGCGGCGCGGTCGACGAGGTCACCGTCGCGGACAAGAAAGTCGAGATGGTGAAAGACCCCGACACCGGCGAGACGGTCCAGCTCGACGTCGACGAGGACCGGCGGAGCGAGCGGGTCCTCTCGGACGGGGAGATCGGCGACCTCGTCGAGCTCGGCGAGCGCGTGGAGGACCACTACGGCGCCCCGCAGGACGTCGAGTGGGCGATCTACGGCGGCGAGATATACATGCTCCAGTCGCGCCCGATCACGACGATCCGAGAGGACGCCGGCGACGAGGGCGGAGCGAGCGGCGCCGACGCGGCGGCCGCCGACGGCGAGGGCGCGACGACTGCGCGGGGCGGCGACGACGACGCGGACGTGCTCATCGACGGGCTCGGCGCCAGCCCGGGCGTGGTCTCCGGGGCCGTCCGGCTCGTCCACAAGCTCGACCACCTCGATCAGGTACAGGAGGGGGACGTGATGGTGACGGAGATGACGATGCCCGACATGGTGCCGGCGATGAAGCGCGCCGCCGGCATCGTCACCGACGAGGGAGGGATGACGAGCCACGCGGCGATCATCTCCCGCGAGCTCGGTGTCCCCGCGGTCGTCGGGACGGGCAACGGGACCCGCGTCCTCGAAGACGGCCAGCAGGTCACGCTCGACGGTGACAAGGGGACGCTCCGGGCCGGCGAGGACGAGTCGGCCGAGCCGGGCGAGGAGTTCGAGCCGGTCGAGGCCGCGCGTCCCGAGACCCCCGTCAAGCCGATGACGGCGACGGAGGTGAAGGTGAACGTCTCGATCCCGGAAGCGGCCGAGCGCGCGGCGGCGACGGGCGCCGACGGCGTCGGCCTGCTCCGGATCGAACATATGGTGCTGTCGCTCGGGAAGACGCCCGAGACGTACATCGCCGACCACGGCGCCCGCGCCTATCAGGACGAGCTGATCGAGGGCGTCCGGCGCGTCGCCGACGAGTTCTACCCGCGACCGGTCCGCGTCCGGACCATCGACGCGCCGACCGACGAGTTCCGCGAGCTGGAGGGCGGCGAGGGCGAGCCGGCCGAGCACAACCCGATGCTCGGCTGGCGCGGGATCCGCCGGAGCCTCGACAAGCCCGAGCCGTTCCGGCAGGAGCTGGCCGCGTTCGCGCGCCTCTACGACATGGGGTACGACAACTTGGAGGTGATGTTCCCCCTGGTCAACGACGCCGCCGACGTGGAGGGGATCGCGCGGCACATGCGCGAGGCCGGGATCGACCCCGAGACGCACCGCTGGGGCGTGATGATCGAGACGCCCGCCAGCGCGCTCCAGATCGAGGAGCTCGCCGAGGCGGGCATCGACTTCGCCTCCTTCGGGACCAACGACCTCACGCAGTACACGCTCGCGGTCGACCGCAACAACGAGCACGTCGCCGACCGGTTCGACGAGCTCCACCCCGCCGTGTTGCGGCTCATCGGCGACACCATCGAGACGTGCCGCGAGCTCGGCGTCGACACGAGCATCTGCGGGCAGGCCGGCTCGAAGCCCGAGATGGTCGAGTTCCTCGTCGAGAAGGGGGTCTCCTCGATCTCGGCGAACATCGACGCGGTCCGCGACGTCCAACACGAGGTGAAGCGGACCGAACAGCGCCTCCTACTCGATTCGGTCCGCTGAGTCCGCTCGCGGTGCGTTTCTCTCCCGGCGCCGAGAGCGGAACGGGTAAGAGCCGCCCCACGTAACAGGGTGGCAGATGCGACAGCCGGAACCGGAGCCGCAGTCGTTCGACCGGGTGCTCTCCTCGATGTGTACCGAGCCGCACCCGGACGCCCGCGCGGCCGCCGAGCGATTCCTCGCGACGAACCCCGGCGACCCCGCGACGTACGAGTCGGTGGCGGAGCTGGAGGCCCGGGCGGTCGAGGGGCTCGCGACGCTCGCGGCCCACTCGGCCCCCGCCGACGCCGCGGGGTACGTCACCTCCCGCGGCACCGAGGCGAACGTCCAGGCGGTGCGGTCGGCGCGGAACCGACACGACGGGAGCGAGGTCAACGTCGTCGCGCCGGCGAGCGCGCACTTCTCGTTCACGAAGGCCGCGGAGGTGCTCGGGGTCGAGCTGCGGACGGTCCCCCTCGACGACGACTTCCGGGCCGACGTCGACGCCGTCGCGGCCGCGGTCAACGACGGGACCGCACTCGTCGTCGGCGTCGCCGGCAGCACGGAGTACGGGCGGGTCGACCCGATCCCCGAGCTGGCGGCGATCGCCGAGGAAGTCGGGGCGGGGTTCCACGTCGACGCCGCGTGGGGCGGGTTCGTCCTCCCGTTCACCGACCACGCGTGGTCGTTCGCCGACGCCGCGGTCGACACGCTGACGATCGACCCCCACAAGTACGGGCAAGCCCCGGTGCCGGCGGGCGGCCTGCTGGCGCGCGAGGACGCCGCGCTCGACGCGCTCGCGGTCGACACCCCCTACCTGGAGTCCCGGTCGCAGGCGACGCTGACCGGGACCCGGAGCGGCGCGGGCGTCGCGGGCGCCGTCGCGGCGATGGACGCGCTGTGGCCCGACGGCTACCGCGAGGCGGCCGAACGCGCGGCCGACAACGCCGACTGGCTCGCCGACGAGCTCGCGGATCGCGGCTACCGCGTCGTCGAGCCGGAGCTCCCGCTCGTCGCGGCCGACGTGCCCGAGTCGGAGTTCGAGTCGCTCCGCGACGCCGGCTGGAAGGTGTCGCGGACCGGCGCCGGCGAACTCCGCGTCGTGTGTATGCCGCACGTGACGCGCTCGGCGCTCCGGGCCTTCGTCGACGACCTCGACCGGATCCGGCGGTAGATTTCGCTGTGATTTCCGGCCGCCGAGGCGGCGATTTCTTATAAGTAGAGCGGGGTCGACGCCGCGTTCGGATCAACATATTCACTACGGGTCACCACGAACCGCCTCGTATGAGTTCGGACGACGTCTCTCGGCGCGCGTTCATGCGGACGGCCGGCGGTGCGGCGGCCGCCGCCGGCGCGGCGACGGCGACGGCGGGGACGGCGGCGGCACAGGAAGTGGAGCCCGACTGGCCCAGCGCGACCGAAGGGAACGTCGGGTCGTACACCGACGCCCGCGGTCAGGACTCGGTGACCATCTCGGTCGGGGCGGGCGACCAAGGCCTCGCGTTCGACCCGACACTCGTGTGGGTCGACGAGGGGACGACGATCACCTGGGAGTGGACGGGCGCCGGCGGCTCCCACAACGTCCAGACGGTCGAGGGCGGCGGCCCGGCCAGCCTCGACAGCGGCGACCCCGTCGGCGAAGAGGGAGCGACGTACGAGTACGAGACGTCGAGCGAGGACGCCGGGATCACCCACTACCACTGCGTGCCCCACACCGCGGTCGGCATGCACGCCGGCCTCGCCGTCGGCGAGGACATCCCCACCGTCGAGGTCGGCGGCGGCGGGTCGAACGCGGTGTTCGTCCCGGACGCCGCCCGCGCGCTCGGCATCGCGACGTTCATCGCGATGGTGAGCACGCTGGGGCTGGCGTTCGTCTTCATGAAGTACGGCGGCACGATCACCGGGCAGGACCAGGCGTAGCGGGCGGTCGCTCCCCTCTCGCCGTCCGTCGCGCCGGTCCGCGGTCCTCCCGACAGTTCGCGGTTCTTCCTCCGTTCGCGGGTCACCCCGCAGTCCCGTCACTCCCCGTCGACGAGCTCCTCGTACAGCGCGACGTACCGGTCGATAACCGCCTCGCGGTCGAACGACGCGAACTCGCGGTCGACCGCACGGCGTTCGAGGTCGCCGACCGCGACGAACTCGTCGGCCAGCTCCGCCGGGCTCGTGACGAGTCGCCCGCGCTCGCGCCCCTCGACGAGCTCGTGGGCGCTGGAGTCGGCCTGGTACTCCACGAGGGCGACGCAGCCGCACGCGACCGCCCACAGCAGGTCGGTCGCGAACGTCTCCCACGTGGCGGTGGCGACCGCGACGTGCGTCCCCTTGAGTATCGGGAGCCGCTCGTCGAGCGGCAGGTCGCCGAGGAACTCGACCCGGTCGGCGATCCGGAGGTCGCTGGCGGTCGCCTCGATCCGGCCGCGCTCGGGGCCGTCGCCGATCACCGCCGCGGTCCAGTCGCGGCCGCGCAGCTCGGCGAGCCCGAGCAGGAACGTCTCGACGTTGGCGTGGCGGTCGAGTCGCCGGGCGTACACCGCGTCGAAGCGGTCGTCGACGCCGGCGGACTCGACCGCGTCGAAGTCGATGCTCTCGGGGAGCACGCGCACGTCGTCGCCGTCCGCCCCGTGCTCGCGGACGCGGGTCTTCGTGGTCCGCGAGGGGGTCGAGACCGCGTCCGCGCGGCGGGCGAGCGGCCGGTACCACCGGCGGGCGTCGGCGGGGTGGTCGCGCCACCAGTCGACGACGACCGGGACCCGCGAGAGCGACCCCGCGACCGTGGCTGCGAGCGCCGGCGTCGGCGGGCTGTTGACCGCGTGGACCACGTCGGCTCCCGCGCGCCGGACCGCGGCCGGGAGCCGCGCGGCGAACGGGATCGGCGCGGGCTCGACGGTGACCGCCCGGAACTCGATCCCGTCCTCCTCGAAGGCGTCGTGGTCGCCGCCCCACCACTGTGCGCAGAGCCAGACCACGTCGTGGCCGCGGTCGGCGAGCGCGCGGGCGGTCCGCAGGGTCCGCGTTCGCGCCGGGGTCTCCCCGTGTCCGGGGGCGAAGAGCGAGGCGAACGCGACGCGCATACGCCGACCGCACGGGGGGAGTCGGTAAAAAGACACGGCATCTCGAGGAGTCGCGGGACCGCGGCGAGGGTTCCGTCACCCGAAACGGTTTCACGGCAGGCGCGGAACCGAGTGTCATGCGACAGTGCGACATCGAACGCTACCTCAACGTGCGGAACGCGGGCGGCGCCGACCTCGGCCCCGACGGTCGGCTGTCGTTCCTCCTCGACACGACCGGCACGGGGCAGGTGTGGTCGGTCCGCGGGCCCGAGTCGTGGCCCGAGCAGCACACGTTCTTCGAGGAGTCGGTCTCCTTCGTCGACTCCTCGCCGGAGCGGTCCGAAGCGGTGTTCGGAATGGACGAGGGCGGCAACGAGCGCGCGCAGCTGTACCTGCTCAACTACGAGTCGGGGGGGATCACCGAGCTGACGGCCAAGCCGGAGGCGAAACACCGGTGGGGCGGCTGGGACTCGGCGGGCGACCGGTTCGCGTTCGCGTCGAACCGCCGCGACGAGGCCGTCTTCGACGTGTACGTTCAGGCCCGCGACGAGACCGGCGACGACGCGGGACTGGTCCACGAGGGGGACGGCTGGCTCTCCGTCGCCGGGTGGTCGCCGAGCGACGACCGGCTGATCGTCCACGAGGCGCACTCCTCGTTCGACCACGACGTGTACACCCTCGACCTCGCGAGCGGCGACCTGACCCACCACACGCCCCACGAGGGCGACGTGCGGTACGCCGGTCCGGAGTGGGGGCCCGACGGCGAGAGCGTGTACCTCGTCACCGACCGCGACACCGACACGCTCCGCCTGGAGCGGATCGACCTGGAGACCGACGAGTTCGCCGTCGTCGCCGACGGGGGCGAGTGGAACGTCGACGGCGTCGCGATAGACGAGTCCTCCCGCCGGGTCGTCTACTCCCGGAACGTCGACGGCTACACCGAACTCACGGCGGGCGAACTCGTCGCCCCCGACCGCATCGACGAGTTCCCGGAGCCGGACCTCCCGGACGGCGTCGCCGGCGGCGTGAGCTTCGGGCCCGACGGCGACCGG
Source organism: Halorubrum ezzemoulense DSM 17463 (assembly GCF_002114285.1). GTDB lineage: Archaea > Halobacteriota > Halobacteria > Halobacteriales > Haloferacaceae > Halorubrum > Halorubrum ezzemoulense. The sequence goes on along the minus strand of NZ_NEDJ01000060.1, from coordinate 7,630 downwards.
TTCGCCGTGACGACGACGGGGAGCACCCACAACGCGAACGTCCACGTCGTCGACGCGACGAGCGGCGAGGCGGAGCGGTGGACGCGCGCCTCGACCGCGGGGATCCCGGCGGACACGTTCGTCGAGCGCGAGCTGGTCCACTACCCGACGTTCGACGGCCGGGAGATCCCAGCGTTCTTCTCCGTGCCCGAGACGGAGCCGCCGGAGTCTGGGTACCCGGTCGTCGTCGACATCCACGGCGGGCCGGAGTCGCAGCGGCGGCCATCCTTCGCCTCTGTGACGCAGTACCTGCTGAACAACGGGTACGCGGTCCTCGAACCGAACGTCCGGGGCTCCTCGGGGTACGGGAAGGCGTACTCCGGGCTCGACGACGTGGAGAACCGGATGGACTCGGTGAAGGACGTCCGGGAGGGCGTCGGCTGGCTCCACGACCACCCCGAGGTCGACCCGGACCGCGTCGTCGCGATGGGCGGCTCTTACGGCGGGTTCATGGTGCTCGCGTCGCTGACCGAGTACCCGGAGCTGTGGGCCGCCGGGGTCGACATCGTCGGCATCGCGAACTTCGTGACGTTCTTGGAGAACACCGGGGAGTGGCGGCGGTCGCTGCGCGAGGCCGAGTACGGCTCGCTCGACGCGGACCGCAAGTTCCTCGAGTCCGTCTCCCCGATCAACAACATCGACCGGATCGCGGCCCCGCTGTTCGTCCTCCACGGCGAGAACGACCCGCGGGTGCCCGTCGGCGAGGCGGAGCAGATCGTCGAGGAGGCGCGCGAACAGGGCGTCCCGGTGCGGAAACTGATCTTCGAGGACGAGGGACACGGGTTCGCGAAGCTCGACAACCGGATCGAGGCGTACCGCGGGATCGTCGACTTCCTCGCGGAACACGTCTGAAGGGTCGCCGCCCGGTCCCCGTCGCCGCGCTCAGGACCGGCACGCCCGTCGCCGTGGCCGCCGGGGAGTCGGTGCGCCGTGGCCGCCGAATGCGGGTCCGGTGTGAAAGGGACGGCCGTCACCGTCGGTCGTCTCTCCGATTTTTCCAGAGCGGATACAGCTCTAAGAGCGCGATCAGTGAGATCGCCACACCCGCCACCAGCATCAGCGTGTCCGGGTTAATGTCACGCATGCTCGCAGTACGGTCCGCGGCCTCAAATCGTTTCGTGCGGTTCGCGGGAGGGTGGGCCGGCCGTCGGCGGTCCGAGCGACGGCGTCCGCTCGTGCGGAGTCGCCAGTGTTGACGGGGACGAGTCGCGTTCGCCGCTGATACCGAGATACATTAGCGTGGGGGCCGTACCGGACGTATGCTCCAAGATCCGGTCGACGCTGTGACAGACGACGAGCGCGTGTTCGCGGCGGTCATGATCGTGCTGTCGGTCCTGATCTTCGTGCTCGTGTTTCGGAGCGAGCGGTCGGGGTCATCGTGACGCCGCCGCCGACGACGTGAGACGAATACGGCCCGAAGTAGGGCTCACAGCAAGGAAACACATATGCCCGTCTGGGGCGTTAATCGTATGTGAGCGATACAACAGAAGGGACGGCGGCAGAAGTTGTCGAAGAGGTCGGTAGTGACGGACTCGGACCCGCAGTGTTCGCGTCCGTGGGGTCGGTGGCGCTCGCGCTGTACTTCTACTACGTGCGCGGCGACAAGCAGCGCGGGCAGTTCGTCGGTCTGTGGCCCGTGACGATACTCGGTCTCGCATCCTATTTCAAGCTGGAAGAGATTCGAGAGGCGCTCTCGGCGAGCGACGACTGAACGGGGTCCACTCGGACCGTCTGATCGCGTCCCGACACGCCGTGGTCCCTTCCGGTGGCGTAGTTCGTCCGTGACCGCCGGCGGACGCGAACGGCCGTGACGATTATACGCGTACGCGTGGGAGCATGAGGGAATGAACGGGTCCGAACCGCTCGGGCTGCTGCTCGATCAGGCCCAAGACAAGATCGCCCTGGTCGACGACGAAGGTCGGTTCACGTTCGTCAACGGGGCTTCAGAGCGGATTCTCGGCATCCCGCCGGCGGAGCTCGTGGGCGAGGTCGCCTTCGAGTACATACACCCGGACGACCGTGAGGCGGTCCGTGCGGCGTTCCAGCGAACGATCACCAGCGACGGGTTCGCCGAGGAGACCGTCGAGTACCGCCACCACACTGCGGACGGGTCGTGGGTCTGGCTGGAGAGCCGGATGTCGAATCTCACCGACGACGAACTCGACGGGTACGTCGTCAGCTCGCGGGACGTGACCGACCGCGTCCGCGCCGAGCGGCAGCGCGCGGAGGCCACCTCCCACCTCAAAGAAATCGCGGCGGTCTCCGGCGACGTCCTCTGGATGTTCGACGCGGACTGGTCGGAGCTCCTCTTCGTGAACCCCGCGTACGAGGACATATACGGCACGCCGACTGACGAGATCCGCGGCGACCCGGACAAGTTCCTCGACGCGGTCCATCCGGACGACCGGCCCGCGGTCGAGGAGGCGATGGAACTGCTCGCCGCGGGCGACTCCGTCGATATTGAGTACCGGGTGAACCCCGAAGAGAACTACAACCGGTGGGTGTGGGTCCAAGGCGAGCCGATAATCGAGGACGGCGAGGTCGTCCGCATCACGGGGTTCACCAAGGACGTCACCGACCGCCGCCGTCGGGAACGACAGCTCGTCGTGATGGACAACCTCCTGCGCCACAACCTCCGGAACGAACTCAACATCGTCCTCGGGACGGTCGAGGACCTCGAGGCCGACGTGCCGGAGGCGGCGGAACACACGGCGGTGATCCGACGGGTCGGCGAACGCCTCCTCCAGACCGCAGAGAAGGAACGGGAGGTCATCGATCTCATCACCGACCAGCGGGAGACCGATCGGATCGACCTCCGGAGCGTGGTCGAGGGGTGCGTCAAGACCGTCAGGGACCGATACCCCGAGGGGTCGATCACGGTCGACGGCCTCGACGCGGTCACCGTCGACGGGCGCTGCGAACTCCGGTCGGCGGTGACCGAACTCCTCGAGAACCCGTTTCAGCACAGCGACGACGGGAGGCCGACGGTGACGGTCCGACTGCGTCGGACCGACGACGGCGCCGAACTCGTGATCGAAGACGACCTCCCGGCGATACCGTCGGTCGAGGCCGACGTGCTCACCGGCGACCACGACATGACGCACGTCTACCACAGCAGCGGCCTCGGCTTCTGGGTCGTCTACTGGAGCGTGGAGCTGTCCAACGGGGACGTCGCGGTCGACTCCGATCCGGCCGGCCGCGAGCGCGGCAACCGGATCACGGTGTCGCTCCCGCGGGCGGCGAAGTGAGCCGGACGCCCTACCAGTCGGGCCCGAAGTCGGGGTTCAGCTGCCGGTCGGTCCGGCCGAGCGTGTCGATGGCCTCGACGTCCTCGTCGTCGAGTTCGAGGTCGAGGCTCGCGAGGTTGTCGCGGATGTGGTCGATCCCGGTCGCCTTCGGGATGGCGGTGACGCCGGACTCGCGCAGCCACGCGAGGCTCACCTGCGCCGCGCTGACGCCGTGCTTCTCGGCGATGTCGGCGATCGCCGGGTCGTCGAGGATCTCCCCGCGGGCGAGCGGCGAGTAGGCGACGAGCTCGATGCCGTTGGCGTCGGCGTAGTCGCGGAGCTCCTCCTGGCGGAGCAGCGGGTGCATCTCGACCTGGTTCGCGAACGGCGCCTCGCCGAGCGCGTCCGTCGCGGCGTCGAGGTGTTCGGGTTCGAAGTTCGAGACGCCGATGCGGTCGATCAGGCCGTCGTCGCGGAGCTCGGCGAACGCCGGCAGCGTCTCCTCGGGCTCGTACTCTCCGGCCGGCCAGTGGACGTACATGAGATCGACCGCGTCGACGCCGAGCTTGTCGAGGCTCTCGCGGGTCGACGAGGCGACGTCCGCGGGCGCGAGCTCGTCGATCCACACCTTCGACGCGAGGAAGATGTCGTCGCGGTCGACGTCGCTCTTCGCGATCCCGTCGCCGACGGCCGCCTCGTTGCCGTAGATCTGCGCGGTGTCGACGTGGCGGTAGCCGGCCTTGAGCGCGTTCGCGACCGACTCGGTACACTGGGCGGGGTCGTCGTTCTCCCACGTGCCGAGCCCGAAACCGGGCATTCCGTTCCGCGTCGGCGTCGCGGGCTGCTGCTGTTGGTCTGTCATCGCTCAGGTCTACTCGCGTGAGCCGAAAGTCGCTTGCGGTAGGGGCGGGCGCGGCCGCGTCACGGGCCGCCCTCAGTCGTCCGCGAGCAGCGCCCGCGAGGAGTTCGTCACCACGAGGAGGCTCGACGCCCCCATCGCGACGGCGGCGAAGAGGGGGTTCAGCAGTCCGGTCGCCGCGAGCGGGATGGCGACCGCGTTGTAGCAGAACGCCCAGCCGATGTTCCCCTTCACGCGCCGGCCGGCCGCCCGGGCGAGCTCGAAGACGGTCGCCACGGAGCCGAGCTCGTCGTCGACGATCGCCACGTCGGCGGCGTCGGCCGCCATCGCGGTGCCGCCGCCGAGCGCGACCCCGAGGTCGGCCGCCGCGAGCGCCGGCGCGTCGTTGGTGCCGTCGCCGACCATCACGGTGACGCCGCGCTCCTTCAGCCGCCCGACCGCCTCGGCCTTCCCCTCGGGCGGCACGCCGGCGAACACCGACGAGACGGCGGCGTGCTCGGCGAACACAGTCGCGGCGCGCTCGTCGTCGCCGGTGAGGACGATCACCTCGACGCCCGAGCGATCGAGCGCCGTCACCGTCTCCTCCCAGCCCTCGCGGAGCTCGTCGCCGACCACGAGGAACCCCTCCGCGGCGCCGTCGCGGCCGACCGCGACCGGGACGCGCCCCACGTCCCGCGCGTCGGCGACCGCCTCGCGGACCGCGTCGGGGACGGTCCACCCGCGCTCGTCGAACAGGTCCGGGTGGCCGACGACGACCTCGACCCCGTCGACGACGCCGGAGACGCCGCGGGCGTGGTCCTCGAAGGACTCGACCGCGGGCCCGCCCGCGTCGGCCGAGGGGTCCGGCCCCTCCGTCGAGGCGTCGACCGCCTCCGCGCCGCCGTCGGCGACGGCCGGCCCGGTGCCGTCGCCGGTCGCGTCGCCGGGCGCGGCGCCCTCGGTGCCGACCTCGGCTCGCGCCGCCGCGACGGCCTGCCCGACCGGGTGCGCGGAGCGCGATTCGAGCGCGGCAGCGAGCCGGAGCAGGTCGTCGTCGACCTCGCGGGCGATCGGCCGCATCTCGCCGGTGGTCAGCGTCCCGGTCTTGTCGAAGACCACCGTGTCCGCGTCGCGGATCCGCTCGAAGACGGTGTCGTCGAACACGACGATGTTGCGCTCCAGCGCGTCGCGGATGCCGGCGGCGACCGCGAGCGGCGTCGCCAGCCCGAGCGCGCACGGGCAGGAGACGATCAGCACCGTCAGCCCGACGAGCATCGCGTCGGTCGGTGCCCCGCCGAGCGCGAGCGACGCGCCCGCGGCGACGAGCGCGATGCCGAGGACGGCGGGGACGAACACCGTCGCGAGCCGGTCGGCGAGCTTCTGGACGCCGTGGTTCCCGCTCTGGAGGTCGTACACCAGCTCCGCGACGCGGTCGAGGCTGGAGGTCGCGTCCGGGCCGACCGCGACCGTGAGCGACCCGTCGGCGACGACGGAGCCGCCGACGACCGCGTCGCCGGCGACCTTCCGGACCGGGAGCGACTCGCCGGTGACGACCGACTCGTCGACCGCGGCGTCGCCGTCGACCGCCTCGCCGTCGACCGGGACTCGCTCGCCGGCGCGCACGAGGAGCCGGTCGCCCGGTTCGAGCGCGTCGACGGCGACCGACTCCGGCTCTCCGTCCGCGGTCAGCCGCCGGGCGTCGTCGACTTGAACGGCGGTGACCTCGGAGAGCAGTTCGGTCGCGCGGTCCTTCACCGAGTCCTCGTAGTGGTTGCCGACGGTGACGATGACGACGATGGCGACGGTCACGTCGTAGTATATCGAGGGCGACTCGACGAATATCACCGCGAGCGTGCTGTAGAGGTAGGCGCTCACTGCCGCGATGGCGACGAGGAGGTCCATGTTCGGCGAGCGCGTCTTCGCGCTGACGTACGCGCCCCGCAGGATCGGCTTCCCGGTGAAGAAGAGGACGATGGTGGTGAGGACGCCGATGACGATGAAGAAGTACGTTCCGGAGGTCGAGGCCATCGCCTGGTTGAGGTACTCCAGCGTGCGCTCGTTGTAGAACGGGAACGCGAAGTAGGTCGGGTAGATGAGGACGATGTACTGGAGCATGACCGCCATCCCGACGAGGACGCCCGCGGCGAGCCGCGCCGTCGCCATGTTCCGCGCCTGTCGGCGCGAGAAGGCGTCGTCGCGGTCGTACGCGCTGTATCCAAGCCCGCTCACGGTCTCGGTGAGGTCGTCGATGGTGACCGCGTCCGGGTCGTGGTCGATCCGCACCGTGTCGGTGACGTAGCTCGCGCTCGCGCCGCTGACGCCGTCGGCGTCGGTCGCGACCGTCTCGATGAACGCCTCGCAGGTCGCGCAGTGCATCCCGTCGACCTCCAGGAACGTCGCCTCGTGACCCTCGGGCACGTCGCGGTCGCCGGACCCGCCCTCGGCGTCGGGGTCGTCAGGCCCGCCCGCACCGTCGTCGCCGCGTTCCTGCCGCCGCTCGCGGACCGCGTCGGCGTCGACGTCGACGTCGCCGAGCGCGGCGTACACGTCGCGGCAGCCGGTACAACAGAAGCGGTTGCCCTCGCCGTCGGTGACGTCGACGCCCTCGGTCGGAAGCTCACAGAGGGTACACGCGGAGGGGTCGTCGCCCGCGTCCGGCGGTCGAGCGGCCCCGCTCATTTCACATGCCCCCCATGCCGGCGTCGAGCGGGTTCCAGAACGGGAGCCGCGGGTGCGGCACGTGGATCCCGACGGACATCAGCCCGTGAGCGAACAGCACGTAGCCGAGCGCGACGAACGCGACGCCGAGCAGCCGGTGGACCCGGCGGCGGTGGACGGGGTCGACGCTCTCGATCAGCGTCCCGTAGGCGAAGACGGCCGGGATCGTCCCGAGCCCGAGCGCGCCGAGCGCGACGCCGCCGGCGACCGCCGAGCCGCTGGCGAACGCGTAGAGGTACGCCGGGTAGAGGATCGGACAGGGTAACAGCCCGTGGACCGCGCCGAGCGCGACGATCCCCGGGCCGTTCGCGAGGCGGTCGACGTACCCGGTGAGCCACCCGGTGACGCGTTCGAGCCCGGGGAGGTGGACCCCGCCGGTCGCGCCGCCGAGGAGGTACCTGACGCCGACGAGGATGACGGCCGCGCCGACGAGGAGGCCGACCCCGCCGCGGACGGTTTCGGCGGCGCCGGTCAGGGTCGCGGTGGTGACGAACACCGCGCCGCCGAGCGCGCCCAGCAGCGTTCCGATTGTCGCGTAACTCGCCGCGCGTCCGAGGTTGAACAGCGTGTGCTGGCGGACCTCGTAGGTGGTGAGGTGCCCCTCGCGGCCGGTCGCCCTGTCCGCCGTGCGCGCGGCGCCCGCCCCGCCGCCGTCGGTCCGGCCGCCGTCGGCGTCCATCCGACTCGCGTAGACGGCTGTCCCCTATACACCTCCGCCGCCGCCGACTCACCCCAGCGCCCCGCTCCCGGTCTCCCCCCTCACCCCCCCCCCCAACCACTCACGGCACCCCACCTCCCTCACTCCTAC